>CAIVYW010000314.1 GCA_903910205.1 uncultured Methylococcaceae bacterium
AAATCGCGCGAACAAGATAAGGTATTTGGTTTTGATGATACCTATCTTGATTTAGCCAGAGCACTACGCCTGCCCACAACAAGAGGAAATAATTACCCTGAGTTTGCACAATCCCGCCAGCAATTAGACGATATGTTCGGTGGAAAAGTTGACTATGACGAGTCTTCAGGACGCTGGCAGTTCAAAAAAGGAAAGCAAAAATTTCCGATAGGGGTTACCGCTGAAGGCATTAAAAAAATTGCCCTGTTAGACACCTTATTGGGTAATCGTTATCTCGATAAAAATTCGGTTGTTTTCATTGATGAGTTAGAATCTGCCTTGCATCCTACTGCCATTTCTAAATTCATTGACATCTTAGCAATACTTGCAAGTTGTGGCATTCAATTTTTTATTGCCAGTCACTCTTACTTTGTCATTAAAAAATTATTCCTGATTGCTCAGGAACAAAAATTATCTATTCCGACGCTTTCAAAAGACAGTGATACTTGGCAACAATCGAATTTATTAGATGAAATGCCTGACAATGCCATTATTGAAGAGTCGATTCGATTATACAAAGAAGAAGTCGGACTGGCATTCAAATGAACGTGGAACCGATTATAGAATCTGGTATGGCTTTTGGCCCCTATCCCGATGGACATGTTTTTTATATCGAGAAAAGTGCGGTTATTGGTAAAATCAATAAGAACGCAAAAAAAGACGAGGGCGTACAAATTGCAGAGCTCTTATTATTAAAATTAGAAAATAAATTGCCAACCATTTGGGTAATAGAGGCGAAATCAAGCTCACCACAACCTAGTAATCAAATAGATTTCGATGACTATATTAATGAGATCAGAGAAAAGCTTAGTAATAGTTTGTCGTTATTCTTCGCCCTTTATTTAAAAAGACACTCCACCTGTGAATCTGAACTTTCAAAAGCTTTTCAACAAGCGAATATGTCAATTGTACGTTTCAATCTTGTTTTGATTATTAATGGTCACAATGAAAAATGGTTGCAACCACTACTAGACACACTGAAAACATCAATTAAACCAATGGTTAAAATCTGGAACTTATCGCCAACTTCAGTCAAAGTCCTTAATGATAACGGCGCTAGAGAATTAGGATTAATCGAATAATATTTTAATCGCTATCAAATATAGCTGTTTACTACCCTACTTTATACAGTTTTTAGGAAACCTCATGTCCCACCAATCCGATTTAATCAGTACCGATATAGATGCGTATTTAGCGCAACATGAAAACAAAGAATTATTACGCTTCTTAACCTGCGGCAATGTTGATGATGGCAAAAGTACCTTAATTGGTAGGTTGCTGCATGATTCTAAAATGATCTATGAAGATCAACTCGCCGCCGTGCTAGCCGATAGCGTTAAATCAGGCACCACAGGCGCTGGCAAAATAGATTTAGCCTTATTGGTTGATGGTTTGCAAGCCGAGCGTGAACAAGGTATTACCATTGATGTCGCCTATCGTTATTTTTCTACCGCGACACGCAAATTCATTATTGCTGATACACCCGGGCATGAACAATACACCCGTAATATGGCTACCGGTGCTTCGACCTGTGATTTGGCCATCATCTTAATTGATGCGCGTTACGGTGTACAAACCCAAACTAAACGCCATAGCTTTATCGCCTCTTTATTAGGCATACAACATATCATTGTTGCTATCAATAAAATGGATTTGATGAATTATAGCGAAGCGACCTTTAACGAGATCAAGCAAAGCTACTTAGACTTTACCAGCACACTCGATTTACATGACATTTGTTTTATCCCTATGTCAGCCTTAGATGGTGATAACGTGGTTAATGCCAGTGAAAACATGCCTTGGTATACCGGCGAACCCTTAATGGCCGCGCTTAATAGCATTGAAATTGCCAACGACCATAACTTTACCGATGCGCGCTTTCCCGTGCAATATGTTAACCGCCCTAACCTTGATTTTCGTGGTTTTTGCGGCACGGTAGCCTCAGGTGTGTTTCGTAAAGGCGACCTCATCACCGCACTGCCCTCAGGTAAAAGCAGCAAAATAAAATCGATAGTCACTTACGATGGTGACTTAGATCAGGCTTTTCCACCGATGGCGGTCACCTTAACCTTAGAAGACGAGATTGATATCAGCCGTGGCGATATGCTCATAGGCACAGAACAACTAGCGCCTATTGTCGCTGATCAATTTAAAGCCACTATCGTTTGGATGACCGAAAAAGCCTTAAGTCCAGGCCGTCAATACATTCTTAAATTAGCAACTCGCAGTGTCTCAGGTTCAGTAGCCATGATACATCACCGTATTGATGTCAATACCTTAGAACATCATGATGCACAAGCCTTGCAACTCAATGAAATTGGTTCTTGCACGATTTCTGTGAATGCGCCGGTAGTCTTTGATGCTTACAAAACCAACAAAGGCACTGGCGCGTTTATTATTATTGATCGCTTGACCAATGGCACAGTCGGTGCTGGCATGATTACCGGTGTCTGCGATGAACAAAACCAACTACCGGTCAGTACTGAAGAGCGTGCTGCCCGTTACAGCCAAAAACCAACCGCGATAGCCTTAAACGGAGCGACCAGTAAAGACAGCGCTTATTTACTGGAAAGAAAGTTATTTGATAATGGCCATGCCACTACCGTATTAGAAACCCAAAATACCGCATTAATTTTAGCCATCAAACATGCAGGCTTATTATGTTTATGCGTGAATTACAGTGCCGACCTAGCGGACATTAGTTTTAATACCGACCTACAATCAATTGATGACATTTATAGTGCCTTGAAAGAGCAACATATTATTTATTAAAGCGATAACCATGCCCATGCTGGACGGGGTTTGCAGCCCCGTTCTTAACGTTTAAAGTTTCGAAAGTTATTGAAGCATTCAAACGTTTCGGTCGGGGTTATAAACCCCGACCGGC
>CAIVYW010000315.1 GCA_903910205.1 uncultured Methylococcaceae bacterium
TAGATTATAATATTATCCCGGAATCAATTAAACAATACCTAAAGGAACATCAAATTGGCTAAACCTAAAGACATTAACCTAGTAGCATTCTATTACACAAAACCCAAGGCCGGTGTAGATACAACCAAGGCTGGTTGGATGAAAAATCCTGATAATCTACGCTACGACGAACGTGTAGAAATTACTCGTGGCCTAAAAAAAGACAGCGCACACTCTAAAGTTATCATGAATCTCAGTACTAAAACTATTGCCAAGAACACTATCAATTCAGATAACTCATTTGATGAAATGTTCAAGTATTTTTTTAAAGGCTATCATCAGTATATTACCACTGTTATGACACAGTTGGATGCAGAGTACTTCAACAAGATGTTGGATGAAATGCAAGCGGAATTTGATGCTGAGGAATCCAAAGTAGATGCGCCGGTTCAAGCAGAGTGAGCACGGAGCACGTGGTTGGTTTGTGGGCAACTGGGACAACGCAGTTTTTAAAACCAATCTGTTTGAAGTAGCACACGGGTTTAATCCTGCTGGTGATATTAGTCCTGCTCATACTCATAGAGTGGCCACAGAAATTAATCTTATTACCTCAGGGCGTGTGAGCGTACATGGAGAAATTTTTGAAGCCGGGGAAGGGTTTATTATGGAACCCGGGGAAATTTGCGAATGTGTATACTTAGAAGATACACATACCTTGTGCATTAAAACTCCAGCTGTGGCCAATGACAAGTATTATGAAAACAATTAACATCATATATCAACCGGGCTATGGCGGACATTTCTTAAAGTATTTGTTTTCGTTGGACTCAACTACCAGCCCGCAGGGCGAAGCAGACAGCAACAATAGATTAACCAACTACAATTTTAATAATGCACTAAAGTTTAAAAATTGGTACGAATATCATATTTCACATTCATATGATGCAGTAGTTAGAGATTACCCTGTCACGGTGACCTGCGAACATCCTAAAGAATTTGTTAACAATTCCAACTCCGTGAATTATATAGTTGATCTATCTTATGCAGACTTTTCAAGTTATTGGCTGGTGTCTACCAAACAACGATGGAACTATTTTCCCTCCTTAAGAGTTGGTGAGTTTGAACAGGAACAACAAATACGCAAGGAATTTAATTTTCAGTCAATCAGCATGGATGCTTTTCTAGACCCCAATCAGTGGGATATTGAATATCGCAGAGTCAGCAAGTCCATGGGAATACCTGTGCAAATTGATCAGGCACGTGAACTGTATTGGTCTTGGTATAATCTTCGTGTAAGACCGTTAAAAGAAGATTTTAATCAGCTTGCTAAACAACAACACAGTGAATATCAACGTAAACGTCTACAACACCAACTCTACGGCAACTTGACCGACCAAGCCTGGACAATATTTTATGATGGTATACGTGGTGCAGATTGGCCCGACTGTTCAAGTCAAGATCTGATAGATACCCTGCCAAACAACATACAAACAGAACTGTTTACTAAGTACCTAAAACAATAAATATCATTATGAATCCATTTGATATGTATAAAACTAAAAAGAAAAGGGAAGTGGACCCAAATGCTCCGCCACGCCCTAACTTGCTTAGTCACGAAAAAGTACTCAAAGATACCAAGGTAACACTAGAACAATTACAGCAACAAAATCTCCTTTTACAGCAAAGAATTGACACTTTAGAATCCAAAATGATTCGACAGACTCAATATCTACAAGCACTACACCAAACTATTGCAGGACGCAAGAACGGTTGACCATAAATCCATTTTATGCTATAATATTATTATAGTAAATTAATGGGTTTAAAAATGGCAAAAGTTCGTAAATTCTCTGTCAATACATTAGATGCACTTGCTGTGGCAATTGATGTATTTCGCAATCAAAATAATCGTATATTGCCCTACGGTGAAAAACCCAGCAACAAAGAAATGATATCCAATCATTTTATTAATCAGCAACCAATCCCAACTCAGTTACTGGCAGAGGCCGACGCTATACGTGGCGCTCTTAGTCAGCGAGCAATGATGAATACATTGACCGGCAAAA
>CAIVYW010000316.1 GCA_903910205.1 uncultured Methylococcaceae bacterium
CTAAGCCGGGGGTCGCAGGTTCGAGTCCTGCCAAGCGCACCATTACAAGAATAAGCCATATTATGGTGAGCGTAGCTCAGTTGGTAGAGTCCCGGATTGTGATTCCGGTTGTCGCGGGTTCGAGCCCCGTCGTTCACCCCATTAAATAAAGCACTTAAGCTAAATTTAATACAATATCGTTTTTGCCTGCAATCTATTTTGCAACTTTTGAGTTTTCTGCAAACTTTGCTAAATACTCAGACGCCAAATTAGCGTATCTCTGTACTATCTCATAACTTGCCCCACCAGTTCTTTCAGTATATGAAGTGGCGATCCATTTTGAACATGCCAACTTGCCCAAGTATACCGTAAATCGTGCCATCTAAACTGTTCAATGCCTGCACGCTTCAGTGCTTTTCGCCATGCAAATGTTCCGGCTTTTGCAACCGGATTACCTTTATAGGTAAACACATGCGTGAGATGTTTTCCGATTTGAGCCTTGAGTACGGCTATCGCATCTTCATTTAAGGGTACACCAATAGCTTTTGCAGCTTTAGCTTGGTCTAGCTGTATCCATGCAACACATCGTTGCATATCGATTTGCTGCCATTCTAGTTCCAAAGCATTAGACTCTCTTAAACCCGTCGCTAGTAATCGTTCACCTACCCCTTTAAACTTTTTTCACACAAAAATCATAAAACGTTAGGCAATATGGGTCATGATATTTGATTTCTCTACTTCAGTCCCTAAACCTCATGATCTTGAAAGCGCACATCAGTTCATTGCAGTATCGTGCATAAATAATCGTAGCATTTCTGTCCGTCCATTAATTCAAGTAATGAAAAAATAATCATATGGGGTTGACTCAAAATATTCACAGAGTGATTAACTACCTACTCAATTCGCCCCATGAGCCGAAATAAGTGCCCATCGGGTTTTATAGGGCTATGAGTAATTAATCCTAGACCTTCAAAGTGAACCAACATCGCTATCGCAAAACGAAATAGATGGATCAGATGCGCTTGTTGATGATTCTGAGCAGGATGCCTTATACGATGACGTAGTCTTATATGTTACAACGTCCCATAAAGCCTCGATATCATGTGTTCAGCGACAATTTAAAATCGGATATAACCGTGCTGCTGTAATAATTGAGGCTTTGGAAAAAAAAAGCATTGTCAGTGCAGCCTATGATAATGGCTCAAGAATGGTATTGGCTCCATCACCTTTATAAGTGTTGCAGGGGCGTAGTGAATGTGTGGTAACCTAATTTAAATAATTATGGTAAGGACATAAAATGACCGATATTAAAAAAAACACGACTAACACTGAACAGTATATGTCTAATTCGCATGGTGCTCATGCCGCTCCAAAACTACCCAGTACATATAAATCATGGACTCTTGCTGAACTAAAGGCGGCACATCAATTTTGCATAAGCAACCAAGATTCAGTTAAAAACTCTGCGCTCTGTGGTTGTTTTTATTGCCTTAAAATGTATAGCCCAGATACGCTTACAGATGCCGATTTAATCACTGAATCTAATGGCCTTAAGACTTATGTCTGCCCCCATTGC
>CAIVYW010000317.1 GCA_903910205.1 uncultured Methylococcaceae bacterium
ATAGCTACGAATTTCTTGTACAGCGAGTATCTCGATTCCGTATTCCTCATCACCCAGTGTGAAGGCTAGGTATTCTTTACCAATGACCCCTCCTACTAATGATTCTTGATGGTCTTGCATAAAACCCTCCACTTTTTAAGTTTCACCTGACTTTATTTTATTTTGGTCGCTAATATTAAAATTTTATCGGCAATTTCTGATAGCGGCAGTACATGATCAGTGCATCCCAATTTAAATGCTGCTCCAGGCATGCCCCAAACCACACTGGATTGCTCATCTTGTATGACTGTTTTTGCTCCGGCCTCATGCATGCTTTTCATACCTAAAGCCCCATCTGCGCCCATGCCAGTTAATAAGACACCAATAGCATTAGTGCCTACATTTTTGGCTACCGAATGAAACAGAGCGTCAACAGCAGGCTTATGCCTATTAATAAGTTCGCCATCATTTAATTGAATAACATATCTAAAGCCTTCCTTAATCACTGTCATGTGTTGATCCCCGGGTGCTAAGTAGATATGTCCATTTTCAATAATTTGACCGTGTATTGGAATACAAGCCGTCATTTGAGAAACCAAATCAATATGCCTAGCTAATGACTCACTAAAGGCTGCTGGTAAATGTTGAACAATCAACACGGCATGTGTGTCTGCAGGTAAATCTTTAACGACGTGTTTAATCGCTTCTGTGCCACCTGTGGAAGCACCAATTGCAATTATTTTATGGCTAATCGTTGTTGCTTTTCTTGCTACATCAGCTTTTTGTTTAATAATCAAACTAGTATTAGTGTCTTTACTATTTAAAGCTCTATTGTCTATGCTTCTAAGATTAGCGCGAGCGGCCATTTTTACTTTAGCAATAACTTCATCTGCATAGCTATTAAGCGTACTAATTACATCAACTTTTGGCTTGGCAATAAAATCAACTGCTCCAAAGGTTAGAGCATCCAAAGTAACTTCGGCACCTTTTTCAGTGAGTGTTGAAATCATCACTACCGGTGTAGGTCGCAATCGCATCAAATTCTTCAAGAATGTAATGCCATCCATATGCGGCATTTCTATGTCGAGAGTTAATACATCTGGATTCAATTGTTTAATCATCTCTCTGGCAATAAGGGGGTCAGCGGCTACACCTACAACCTCAATATCAGGTGATGAATTTAATATTTCAGTTAATATTTTTCTAATTAAAATTGAATCATCAATGATTAATACTCGTGTTTTACTCATATACTATCCTTTGAATTTTATTTAATCGCTATACCTAGTCTCAATAACTCACAGCAAGAAAAAAGAGCGGACATTAAAGAAATAGATGTTCTAAAAAAACCATTTTTCCTAGTAATAAGAAGTCTTAAAAAAGTTCAACTTCACCTTCAACAGGAGCATTTTTTAGAACACTCAAGTACTGTTTTTCTCTTTGGGCAATCGTATCGTTATGTAAGTCCTGGATTTTTTTCATACGCACTTTCCCTGTTTGTGGAAAATAAATGATTTTTCTAGGATAAATATCACCTAAATCATGAGATAAAAGATTTAAACCTTCCTGCTCAATGTAATCCAATACAAAATCAATATTTTTAATGCCAACATCAGTTAATGTGGGAATAATCTTGCCGCCACCAAATACCTTTAGCTCTAAGTTCTTTCTTTTTCCTCCATTGCTCAATATGGTATTAATTAAATGTTCCATGGC
>CAIVYW010000318.1 GCA_903910205.1 uncultured Methylococcaceae bacterium
CAATAGCATCAATGATAAATATCAACAACTACCTCTAGGACTAAAAAGAGCTATTTATGTCGACGCTACCGATACCAGCATATTTTCACAATCGCTAAAAAGTCTACTAGTTACTCATTTACTAAAAAAAGGTATTTCTATAACTACCAATTCTAGTATGGACTCTGCTAATTGCAGCTCTCCCGCTGTTACTTGTAATCCTCTTCACATGAAACTAGAAAAACAAATAGTTCCACATAAAATCATACCTAACCCATATACAAATACTACATTACCAAAAATTGCGTCGTATGTGATATATCTAGCAGGTGATTATTGGGCTACCCATGCGTGGGCAATTTTGCCTCTTTCAACGTATGTCGAAAAGTTCGCTCCACCTGCTACAAGTACTGAAATTTTAGTTAATGCATTACTTGTAGATCATGACAATGTTGTATTTACAGATACCAGTATTTACTATGTTAATGATGATGATAAAGACATTTACGAAGGGAATACAATTAATAGTTATATAAACCCTTCTCAAAAGAATAATTTGCTCTCAAGTTCTATGGATAGAGCGGCTATTTCTGCTGCTGCACTAACCGGAAAATGTGATAATGCCTCTGGGTTTGAATTATCAGCAAAATTATTACAGCAGGGATATAGAATGGAAACTTATGAAGTTCAGTGTAAAAAGAGTAAGTTAATCGTTAATTGTGAAGAATATAACTCTTGTCATGTGATTGATTAAAGTAAGGGCGTGGAGAGTGCGTGCATTTGCTGAAGCTTGGCGCGAACCTGAATTTGTGCAACAGGCTGTTGCAGAATAGCCTTGCGTGATAACAGTAAACCGATTGGCGTTTCTGAATATCAACTTGCCCAATGCTAGCCCCCGAATATGGAATATCAACGTCCTAGTATCGAGAGGATTGAACAAAAATTACAAGGCGATTGGCTGGATGAGGAGGGTAAAGGGGACTGAGAGTTGTAAATCCTGGTTCCCGCCTAGCTTCATCGCGACTACGGGCTGTTTTATGGCTTACAAATAGTTGATGGTTTTTTAAGAAGAAAGAGAAGAAAGGGGTCTGACCCTGATTTAGACCCTGATTTACTTTGGACTTTTTGAGTCCTTGTAGATTTATGTCTTAGCAATTAAGTAGCCTCGATGAAACGCAGAGAAATCGTGGGAGTCTGCACGATTCCGCCTTGATCAACCTAACTTTAGCTTCCTTATTTCGCGTAAAGTTTCCCGCATACGACATTTTCACTAACGAATAATTTATTGAGGTTCATTTGCAAACTATCGAACAGTTACTTTCCGGTGAGCTAATTGGCATTCGGCATCTAAAGTTATCTTGTGGTTTAACCCACTTTCCAAGTGCCATAATTGATTTAGCAGATACCTTAGAAACTCTAGATTTATCCGGTAATTCATTGTCAGCTCTTCCCGATGATTTCTCACGGCTGACTAAGTTACGTATCATTTTTTGCTCAAATAATGACTTTACAGAGTTACCAGAGGTTTTAGGGCGTTGTCCTGAATTAAGCATGGTGGGCTTCAAAGCCAATCTTATTAATAAAGTATCCGCTAAGGCTATACCCATTAAATTACGCTGGTTGATTCTGACTGATAATGACCTAGAAGAGCTACCTGAAGAAATTGGAAATTGCGCTCTACTGCAAAAGTTAA
>CAIVYW010000319.1 GCA_903910205.1 uncultured Methylococcaceae bacterium
GTAGAAGCACTCTACCCTGAATATTACCTGATCAAAATAAATCGCTTTAACGACATTGCAAAAGATACCTTGGATGAATGGATTTACTTTTTAAAAAATGAAGAAATCAAAGAAAACTTCACCGCAAAAGGCTTAAAAGAAGCAGAAGAAAAACTAAGCATCATGAAACTGCCCGAAGATGAACAAAAAGCCTACGAACATTACAAAGACGATTTGCATTATCAAGCGAGCATGTTTGAATCCTCATTTGGTGATGGCTATTATGAAGGCAAAGCAGAAGGAAAATCAGAAGGTATAAATGAAGCAACAAAAAATATAGCCCTCAACTTAGCAAAAGAAGGTACATCAATTGAGATAATCGCTAAGGTGACAGGCCTGCCAGAATCAGGCATTAAACAAATTTTACAAAAAGCGTGTTATGAATGATTTTACTAGATGATATTTATCTAGCTTTTTGCAGAGGTAAAACAGCTGCTTCAATATGGCATTAAATAAATGGGTCTGACCCCTTTTTTTGCTTTTTTGTATGAGATTGAAAATTATTTAATTCAAAAGTATATATAAATACTTGAAATACATATGGTGCCTTAGCACTATAAACAAAGGGTTATGTATGGAGTCAAAAATGCAATTTATAAAGCAACAATGCTGGAGCGTAAAGAATTGGTTAGTTAATTTTCGCTGGCGTTTGATTGTATGGAAAGAACAAATTTACCGTATTTGTCTTGGTGCTGATAATAACAGGCCAACCATAGTAACTTTTACAGGTGGGATGGGTGCGCAGATCATTAGTGCCGCTATATATTTCTCAATGAAAGATGCTGGGCGATCTGTTTATGCCGACTTGTCATATTTTGATAGGCCAGAAAGTATTGCCGTTGTAGGAAAAACTGGGGATTGTTCACATTGGTCATGGCAACTTGAACCATTCGGTCTTTCTGCTTCATCATTCGAGATCTCATCCAATTGTATTAAACAAAAAGCCAATATTCTGCAAGATGGAGATATTCGAAAAGCGGATCTTGCGCTCGCCGCACTTACTCATCCTGATATACATCAGTTCTTTAGGATTCCTAATGGCATCAGTGATATTTTACCAATGGAGTTCGAGGAAGGTTTTCTTTGTATGCATATACGGCGTGGTGACTATGTCAATGTGGCTAGCCACCTAGTTGTTGACGATGAGTTTATTAATTTGGCCAGAAAATTTTCTGGCTTGGTCGATAGTATTGTGATTATATCTGATTCACCAATTGAACCTAGCTTCCGTAATGTGGTGTCATCAATGTTTAAGTTGGCTTCTTTTCTGGACAATACTGATGCATATACGGCTCATCGAGTAATGAGAAATTCTCGAATCCTAATTTGTTCTAATAGTCAATTCAGTCTGACTGCCGCTGCACTTAATCCAGATGCTTTAGTGCTTGTTCCTATACAATGGTTTGGAGGTGGTCATCGTCGCTTTGAAGCTACAGTTAACTCTCGCTGTTCTTTCCAAATAATGGAGAATAAGAGTGCAATGTCTTAAATTGATGATGCTACATCAGTTATTAGATAGCAATCATTAGTGATATTTAGTTCATGCGGATAAAGAGATATATAAACTTAAGCATTGCTTATAATCATTGCTTTATTACAATACCTTCGCCAATTAATATGAACAATTTATAGATATCGAAGTAATAAAAAAGGTCAGAGAAGGTAAAATATAGCTTCTAAAAAACATTCACAC
>CAIVYW010000320.1 GCA_903910205.1 uncultured Methylococcaceae bacterium
ATGATAGTGTTCATGGTCACAGCCTGTAGAGTTCAGCTTGAAATCCATATATTCTAGCCGATCTGGAATTTTATTTTATCGAATTAGCTTTTCCGTTTGGCGAAGGTATTGTTATAATTAAGTGGTTTTTTGTTTGCGTGGCATAAAGTGCAGCGATTGGCTTAGCTAAATGCTACATGCGGGGTGGGGTTTGCAACCCCGCCCCAAACGTTTGATATTGCTATTATCTTTGAAAGATCACAAAAGAAACATATCTACTTTTGGTTATATAACGCCGTTTGGGTGCATCTAAACGTTTCGATCGGGGTTGCAAACCCCGACCGGCATTGTTATCCTCGCAATGTCGCGGACTTAGCTTGATGCGTATAGGTTGCAAACCCCGTCCAGCATGAGAAAAAATCTAAAATAACTCAACATTATCAGAAGCGTTAATCTGACAGGCATTTTTAGCCGCAATCGCCTCATCAATAGATTTACCTTGTAAGATGGCATCAAACATAATTTTTTCAGATTCCATCGTGTATCCTGAACGTATCTGACTTTGAAATGCTTGCCATTCACTATGATTATAAAGCCGACTTGGGCTTTCAACCAATTTCGACAAACCTCTCAAATTAGAGGTAACATGCTGCAAACATTGTTGCATACGATCGTAAAACTGAAAGGCAATAATGGCTGCTTGAATTTTTTCTTTTGTTTCTTCACAACAAGCTAACGCTTCAGTCTTGGGGGCAGAAGACTCAAGAGACAGTAAGTAATTATTAATCATGTGCATACTCTCAACAATATCGGTAAACGATTCTGTCAGTGTATTCACGGATAAATCACTTTCTTGCAAAATAACATCGACCTGAACCGCTGATAATGTTAATAATTTGACGGTCTCTTGAACTTGATCCCAATCAGAATCAGGCACTATTTGATCGTAATTTGACATGTTTCACCAAGCAATGATTTAAAAAAAATATAGGATTTAATCGCTTCGGATATCTTGGCTGGATAATTGAAATAAATCGTTTTCATATCCTAAAAATAAAGATTCTTATTAAACATGAAGGAATAATTCATTTGTGGGCTCTTACTAATTACTATAAAATTCTAGGCTAACAAACAGCATGGTAACTATAAAAAATGGATATAGCAAAAGAAGTATTTCAAAATAAAATACTCATCGTCGATGATGTTTTATCCATGCGTAGACTCACTAAAGAAATTTTGAGAGATTCTGGCTTTACTTATGTTTTTGAAGCTCAAGATGGCCAAGAAGCCCTAGCACTTATGCGTAAAATCAGGGTTAATCTGGTGATTTGTGATTGGAATATGCCGGTAATGAGTGGAATAGAATATTTTAAAGCGGTGCAGTCAGATTCAAAATTAGCAAAAACCCCCTTCATTATGCTGACCTCATCCTCAGAAATAACTAAGGTTAAAGAAGCGATTGAAGCGGGCATAACCTCTTATGTTATAAAGCCTTATAAACCAACCGATTTAATGAAAAAGATTTATAGTTTATTAGTATGAGTTTTAGGTGATTTATCTCTGTGTAGCTTGGATTCCCACAGGGGAATTGGTATCGAGTGCCAATGATGGTAATCTTTATACGTCCCCGTGCCTAAACTTCGGCAGTTTATGCCGAAATGATGTGCTTTGAGACTACGTGTATTATGATTTGATTAAAAACTAATTTCAACGCCATATTCATAAAAAATGACGATTCGTTTAAGTGATTGAGCAATTGAAGTTTTAAAAAATAGACTAATGGAGAAAATAATGGCAAGTATTCTTGCAGTTGACGATTCGGCCTCAATGAGAAAAATGGTTACTTTCACCCTAAAAAGCGCCGGTTACGACGTCGAAGAGGCCGTAGACGGTGTAGATGCCTTTATTAAAGCTCAGGTAAGGACCTTTGACTGTATTGTCACCGATGTCAATATGCCCAATAAAGACGGTATTACTCTGATTAGAGAGTTGCGAGCATTGCCCGATTATAAATATATTCCTATGCTCATGCTTACCACAGAATCAGGCATGGAAAAAAAACAAGAGGGTAAGGCCGCAGGTGCTACGGGGTGGATAGTCAAACCCTTTGATCCGGATCAACTACTAAAGACTTTAAAAAAAGTTTTAGATTGAGATCATTATTCTAATAAATTTAGAAATATTCTGGTAAAGGTAAGCTTATGTCTATCGATATGTCACAATTCCATCAAGTATTTTTTGAAGAATGCTTCGAAGGTTTAGAGGCAATGGAATCCGGATTGCTTGATCTTAATACCGGAGACATTGACGCTGAAGTTATTAACACCATCTTTAGAGGCGCTCATTCCATAAAAGGCGGTAGCGGCACTTTTGGCTTTAATGAAGTGGCTGATTTTACGCACATTATGGAAACGCTACTTGACCAAATGCGTGATGGCCGCAGACCCGTTACTCAGCCTGCTGTTGATGTTTTATTAGGCTCTGTTGATTGCCTAAGAGCCATGTTAACGGCCATACAAAGCGATGATAAGGTAGATACTGCGACGGTTGTAATATATAAAACTGCACTAGAAATAGAACTCAATGGCTCAGCAAAGCAATCTATTCCTCTAGAAAGCGCAGTAGAAGAGGATGACATTGAAACCTCCGATAATGAGGCTGAAGCAACCGAGCAAGGATGGTTCATCGCTTTTAGTCCTTACCTAGATTTACTTAAAACGGGCAATGATCCCGTTAGACTATTTCGTGAATTGGCTGAATTAGGTGAATATACCGTTGCTGTTAATACTCGTGACATTCCTGACTTTGATGATCTTGACCCTGAAGAATGCAATCTATCCTGGACACTAACGGTACTAGGTGAAAGCACACTTGAAGATATTAATGAAATCTTTAGTTGGGTTGAGGGTGATTGTGAGTTTGATATTCAAGCGCTTATAAAAAAAGAGGCCAAAGCAACGCCATCAGTTAAAAAAGATAAGCCAGAGCCTAGTATAGTTCCTGTCATAGACTCATTAGAGTCATTGCCTGCCTCTCTTGATGTTGTACAACGACCCTCTAATACAATACCCAGCTCGAATATAGATGCAGCAGAGGAGGTTCTAGTTGAGCGACGCTCAGGAGTATCAAGTTCTATACGCGTAGATACTGCAAAAATAGATGCCTTAATCAACATCGTGGGCGAAGTGGTTATCACACAGTCTATGCTAGGATTAGTGGGTGAAAATTTTTCTATGGATCAGTTGGCACAACTTAAAAGAGGGCTAGCCCAACTTGAACGTCATACCCGTGATATGCAGCAAAGTGTAATGAATATCAGAATGCTGCCCATCAACTTTGTATTTAGTCGCTTTCCACGACTAGTACATGACATTAGTGCTAAATTAAATAAGAAAATTGACTTAAAGCTGGTCGGAGAAAGTACCGAAGTTGATAAGGCGGTTGTTGAGTTAATTAATGATCCCTTAGTACATCTAATTAGAAATAGCCTTGATCATGGCATAGAAATGCCGGCCGACCGAATAGCGGCAGGAAAACCTGAAGTCGGTACTATTGAATTAAAAGCCTATCATCGCGGCGGTCATATCGTTATAGAAATCATTGATGATGGTCGCGGTTTAGACAAAAATAAACTTATTTCCAAAGCCATAGAAAAAGGGCTGATTAATGAAAACAGCATACTGAATGACAAACAAGCTTTTGAGTTAATCTTCATGCCAGGTCTCTCAACGGCAGAAAGTGTGACAGATATTTCCGGTCGTGGCGTTGGGATGGATGTCGTTAGAAAAAACATTCAGGCTTTAGGTGGTAATATTGAAATACTTTCCGAATTAGGAAAGGGCACCATTATTTCTATACACTTACCCTTAACGCTCGCTATTATTGACGGGCAATCAGTTGCTGTAGGTGAAGAAACTTATATCGTACCTTTAGTTTCAATTATAGAGTCTGTCAATATTACCGAAGACATCATTAATAAGGTAGCCGATAAAGGTGAAACTTTTAAATTAAGAAATCAATATATTCCGATTATTAGAATGCATGAAATTTTCAATGTGCAGCCTAAAGATAAATTGAGAGCAAATGAAGGTGTCATCGTTGTTGTAGAAAGACAAGGGGCATTATGTGGCCTATTTGTTGATGAGTTACTTGGCCCTCATCAAGTCGTTGTTAAATCCTTAGAAGCAAATTATCGTAGAATAGAGGGGGTTTCAGGGGCCACTATTCTAGGAGATGGTTCTGTTGCCCTAATTCTTGATGTTCCTGGCCTAGTAAGGTTATCGAACAATCGTCTGTCATCGACCAATCCATCATTATAGGAAAGCAGTAATGGCACAACAATCAGATACTACAGATATAAACAAAAGCCATTACCATAAAGAGCAAGATGAAACATCACAATACCTAAGCTTTACATTAGGTAATGAAGAATATGGTGTTGATATACTAAGCGTTCAAGAAATCAGGGGTTGGGAGCCAGTATCAAGAATACCTAACGTACCTTTCTATGAAAAAGGTGTCGTTAATTTACGAGGCTCTATCGTACCTATTATCGATTTACGTGAAAAACTCCATATAAAGTTTACGGACTATACGTTGCTAACAGTCGTGGTCGTTTTACAAACCATTGATAACGAAAAAATCAGAACCATGGGTGTTGTTGTAGATTCAGTATCTGATGTTATTACCATTAATAAAGCCGAAGTTCAAAATGCACCTGATTTTGGGACTAAAGTTAATAATGAATTTATTAATGGGCTCATATCGGTCGATGAACGTATGGTGATACTGCTCAATGTTGATAAATTACTTAAGCTAGAAGAAATAGAAAGCCTTAGTTAAGGGTGCTTATGAATAGTAGTGGTTGAAAATATAAATATAGCTCATCGAAGGGGATTCGATTTTTGGATCTGTACGATTAGAATTTAATTTTTTATAGCTATGCACGAATACCGTCATTCTGGCAGGGATGACAAAATCCAGTCACAAAGAAATTTTGCATCGAGTCTCAATTATTTCACAGTGTTATCGGAAAGCGATCATTCATGGTGCTAGATACCTGCATGCTTAGCGCTGACAGTGCTTTGAAATATTTCTGTATAAGCTTCGTATTGTCTAATCTTCTCCCTATTAATTCACTGAAAAGTGTCAATTTTTTTACGTTTCTTTACAGTTTTTTTTGTGAGTATTGCTTATGCCACATAAAAATACGTACACAACCGGCTATTTATAAGGTACAAAAATATTATGGCATATAAGATGCTTTAATTATAGTGTCCATTATGATGAATACTTAGTAAGTATTCAGTCCCAGTTCACTACACTGAATAATTACGATAATAGGAGAATGAAATGAGAGTTTTTTTAATATTTCTGCATGGCCGGATTGTTTATCGTATCAAAGAAATGAACGATGAAATGATCAAGTTTTTGAAAGAAAATGGTTTTACAATATCGACGGCCTACGATCATGACTAATGCCAGATTTGGCCACAAAATTGATGTGATTAGACTCGATTGCTATCTGATTTTGAGTGTAATAATCTTTTCTTTCTGAACAAAGAGCCTGCAATGGCACGTTTACTTGATTTGTGATGCTTGATTAACCCCAATATGTCATCTTTCGGGGTAATAATCGCATAGAAATCTTTTGTGCTGATGACTCATCATGTGCATCTGCTCATTACCCCCCATCTTGAGCAACTTTCTGAATAGCTGGCTTTGGGTGTAACGAATATTGCTCGTCAGTCTACTTATCAGGTGTTATTTAAGCATTAACTTTCTGAAAATAATCTCACTACTCTCAAAGAGGCAACTATAACGTTCGTGGAAATATAGCGTGACGCCAACACCAACGTTAATGGCTTGTTGTAGTGAAGTACAAACCTAGATTTTTGTACACTTATCGAAACGTTTGAATGTATTGCGTAAAACTTTATATTAAAAACGGGGTTGTAAACCCTGTCTGGCTGAGACTTCCACAACTGTAAACGATGTCGCCATAGGAGTATTGGCCGTCACCATAGGAATATTGGTAGTCACCATAGGAGTATTGGTCGCTATCACCTGTCCGTTATGATTCTCAGCAACAGCATTGAGCCTTTCTGTAGGTTGGCGGCAGATAACAGTGGGTCTACGCTAGGTATTCATAGTGCTGAGTGGCCTTTTCATGGATACAAGTGCACCTTTCATCGCTCACTACCAAAGTTTAATGAGCTTGCGTGAACTTGGCTCAGTACTACACCAAGGCTTAGTGAGCTTGCGTGAACTTAGCGCGGTACTATGCCAAAGCCTAATGAAGTTGTGTGAACTTAGCGCGGTACTATGTCAAAGCCTAATGAAGTTGTGTGAACTTAGCGCGGTACTATGTCAAAGCCTAATGAAGTTGTGTGAACTTGGCGTAGTGCTATAGGATATGTCGACGAAGGAGGCGCATTAATCGGGTAATATTTTGATGCGTTTTGTGGCCTCGCTGACCCTATAATCCGGTACGTCGTGCATTCGTGCCTGACAATGACGACTTTATAGTCGCAGAGGTGCCTAAGTAGCTTTTAATGTATCACCAAAGCGTGACGGGGTTTATAGCAACGTTACTCACGTTTGGGCTACCAACTTAAGGAGGGACAGATAAATAAAGCTGGCCTATTGATTCCGGGAGCGCTGAGCCCCAGTTCGGTGTAGTCAGTCATTGGCTTGACTATCTCGTGCCGAGCTGGAGCTCAGCGTTCCCAGAAAGTTATCTGTCCCGGCTTAAGTTGGTAGCCCACGTTTGTAAGTTATTTAGCATCTAAACGTTTCGATCGGGGTTGCAAACCCCGACCGGCATTGGTGCTACCGCCCAGGCATTGTAGGGGCGTATTGCATACGCCCTTATAAAAACAAAGCATGACGGGGTTTATAACCCCGTCTCAAACGTTTGATATTACTATTATCTTTGAAAGATCACCGAAGAAACATGCCTACTTTTGGTTATGTAACGCCGTTTGGGTGCATCTAAACGTTTCAGTCGGGGTTGCAAACCCCGACCGGCATTGGTGCTACGCCCAGGCATTGTAGGGGCGTATTGCATACGCCCTTATAAAAACAAAGCATGACGGGGTTTATAACCCCGTCCGGCATTGAAAAGTATCGAGATAACTTAACTGTGGGCAGTGAAGCCGCACGCTTCGGAAAGCGATGGCTGTATTTAGTAATGAGGTCTATTTTACCAGATTAGATTGCTCAGAAGATATTGAAGACTCAAGGCTTGACAGCAGTCGTTTCAGACTGATCTGCTGGAGCAGGGAGCGTTACAGGCTCCGTAGTGTTAGTGGCAGCGGGTTGATCGGTCGTGACGGGTTTATCAACGGCTGTCGATTCTGTTGTGTTATTGCCGGCACCACTTAAAACAGCCATTTCAGTTTTTTTGTTCATCACAATAATGGAGATTCGTCGATTCATGGGATCCATAAAATCCTTAGGATTATAAGCAACACTATCAGCTAAGCCCGTGACTCTTAATACTTTATGTTCTTCAAGCCCACCCTCATTTAATTCATGCCTAGCCGCATTAGCTCGGTCACTGGAAAGTTCCCAATTACTATAACCTTGACGATTAGCGGGATAAGGCCGGCTATCCGTATGACCATTAATCGTTATTTTATGAGGCACTTTATTAATATCCGGTGCCAGTGCTTTCAAAATCGCCCTAATTTCTGGTTCAGTTTCTGAGCTTGCCAATTTAAACATCGGCTTATTCTTATTATCAATAATTTGAATCCGTAAACCTTCTTGTGTTATTTCAAGCTTTACTTGATCCTTATAATCAGAAAGTTCTGGATTTTTATTGATCAGCTCTTGAATGTCTTTTTTCAAATCTCCAAGCTGTTTAAGATCGGTCATCTCTCTAACTTTTTCTGCTTGCGGATCCATCTCGGTGGGTTTCATCTCATCAATCGAAGTAACTTGCCCCTTATCTATCATGGTGGCTTTATAAGGATCTTGAAAATATTCAGAGATACCTTTACGTGTTTTTTCGTTCATGGCCGTTAATAGCCACATTAACAAAAAGAACGCCATCATTGCCGTAACAAAATCAGCATAAGCCAGTTTCCAAGCTCCACCATGATGAACATGACCGCCCTTTTTAATGACTTTTTTAATAACAATAATGGGTTGTTCAGCCATGATTAAACCTTACTTTTGAGTTGATGTTCTGTTGCGATGGTGACAGATTACGCTTGTTCACCGCGAGCGGCCTTTTTAGACGCTTTTAATTCTTCCTCTAATTCATTAAAGCTAGGGCGTAGGTGATAAGGGATCATTGCTCGCATATATTCTGCTGTCATCGTAGGCGATACACTTTTTGCGCAACACATGATGCCCTTATGAACGCATTTATAAACGTTATTCATATCTTCCATGCGCTCTTCCATGACACTCGCGACCGGAGCAATAAAGCCATAAGCTAATAAAATACCCAAAAATGTTCCTACCAAGGCCGCTGCAATTAATTTCCCTAATTCAGCAGGCGGTCGATCAACCGATTCCATAGTATGAATAACACCTAGCACTGCGGCAACAATCCCAAAAGCCGGCATGCCATCAGCAATTCCCTTAACCGCCTTAACAGGCGCATAAGCATCTTCATGATGAGTGTCTAGCATCTGATCCATTAATTCTTCTAGTGGCGCGACTTCAACCCCTGTAATCAATAAGCGCAGGGTGTCTTTTATAAAATCCATTAAGTGATGATCTTTAATGATTTTAGGTGTAAAAATAGTCTCTATTTCTGGGCCATCAATAAGCTCTTCTATTGATAACAAGCCTTCTCTTCGTATTTTGCTGGTCAAGGCATAAAAAGATAGTAATAATTCAAGATAAAACGCTTTATCGCATTTTGATTTTTTTAAAGTGCCTGTACCTTGAGCAATCGCAGTCTTTACAACGACCAACGAATTACCACAGACAAAGGCCCCTCCTGCGGCACCCGCAATAATGAGCAGTTCAAAAGGCTGAAACAAAACGGGGGCATGGCCTCCGTTACCTAAATACCCACCCATAATGGAGCCAATAACAACGAGATATCCAATAATAACAAACATAAATTCCTTTAAAGCGACAAATGCCTACGGTAAAATATAAAGCGGATAGGCTTTTTATAAACAAAAAAATACTTAAGACTCCACACCATTAATGCCACCATAGCTTAAATATAATGGTTCAAAATGGTTTTGTCTCTTTAAAGTTAAAGATGACTGTAAAGTAAGGCTTACAAGAATATCATTCATGGCTTATTTTGATAGAAATTATTTCCGACTATTTTTGTATTATATTAAAGTTTTCCGCTACACTGTCGATAAAGAAGTCATAGAAGTAAAAAGACATTTAGGACATCATCATGACTATTGAATCTATAGCCGGTAGGACTCAAACGCAGCTGACGTTGAGAGCACCAATAAAAACGGATGCTTCCATTCGTATCACATCAATACCTAGTGTTGAAAAAAGTGATAGCGTTGCTATAACTACCGTAGCACAAGGCATAAAACATGCTGTTGCAGCATCATCAACAGGATCTATTGTTGATGTTAACAAAGTATCTGCCATAAAAAATGCGCTTGCTAATGGGAGCTACCAAATTAATGCTGAAAGCATTGCTAAGAAGATGATTCACTATGAATCTATCATGCCTTAAAAAAGGAGATCGCTATGATACAAAAAACGTGGCCTATTACAGAAAATCTCATTCTTAACGCACTACAATTAACAGAACGACTTTATCAACTGCTGATAGAAGAGGCTGATACCTTACAAAAACCGCTACAAGCTGAATTAATCGACAGTATCGCTACTGATAAAAAACAATTGGTGATGCAGCTAGAAGAATTTAACCAACAATGTGGACAAGTCCTTGCAACCGAAGCGCTTCCCAATACTCATGAAGGCATTAATACCTATTTTCAACGAGCAACTGCTTCAGGTTTATCTGCTATAGAAACCACGGAACAGTGGATCTCTATACAAAGATTATGTGTTAAATGCAAAGCGTTAAATGAACACAATGGTGCTAGTATAGAACTGCTATCCTTCCATACCCAACGCTCTTTACAGATACTAAAAGGTAATCCTCAGCGATCAAATACATATGGTGCTAATGGTGCCAGAAAAAATGACCCTTTTACACATACCTTAATGACAGTATAATCTTCTCCCATCGGCATCGTGCAAGTTGCGCGGGTTTCCCAAGCTCTGCTTCACGGCCATTAAGTTACCTGAAAGTACTATAAAGCTTGGAGTCCAGTAATTTCGGTGGATGCGCGTTGCTTATCCACGCTACATAACTCATCGTTTACACAATTGTTTCAAAGCACGGCATTCTGGCATGGACTGCCGGAATGGCGACGTTTTTACATGGGCTACTCATCAGGTTTTTTAAAGTCACAGTAATATGGCTAAACTCCCCATTTTTTAAATCATGTATGGAATATGAATCAGCTTTTACGATACGCGCAACCGACCTTATCATTGCAAAGCTAAACATTCTACTTAGAAAAAAATGCATATTGAACGTTTATTATGGATATGAAAATGATACTTTCATTACCACTCTGCTTGATATTAACGTAGTCGACAACGTTTTAGTTTTTTATCATAGCCCTATAGAATCCGAAGTTAGAAAACTCCTTAATAGTGATATTGTCACTTTTAAAGCAGACTATCTAGGTATTAAAATTGCTTTCGATGCTTATCAAGTCGATAAATATAAGCATAATGATTTAGCGGCATTTTCTATCCCTATGCCAAACAGACTTCTATGGATAGAAGCTAGAGATTACTTTCGAATAAGAGCATTAGATTCATTGCCTAGTTATTGCTACCTATACTTAGGGAACAAACCTGAGCCATTAAAAATAAAACTATTCGACATTAGTCTTGCTGGCTTTTCTATGCTGATAGACGACCTAGATATATCTATCTTAATGACGCTAGGCATCTGTTTTGAGCACTGTAAAATAGAGCTAGAACAGATCGGTGACGGCTTTGTTTCATTTGAGATAAGAAGTAAAGCCCTTCTTAATACTGACGACACAAAAAGAATTGAAAAAATAGGCTGTAAATTCACCCAAATAACGTCAGCGTTTGAAGATCTTATTCATCGCTACATGGGTAAAATAGAAAGGGCAGGTCGTCAAAGGTAATAGGGTGTGATCAAATTCATAACAATCTTATACAGTTTTGTAGAGTGTATAAGTGTTAGCATCCACCTATTATTGTAGCAATCTCCTTGAATATAAACTCAACGATAATTCTCCCTCCCTAAGTAAGCAACCGGTCTATTATCTCCATATTCGTCAAAACGATCATCGCTACAGTGGCAATTAATTGACGCGCTAACGCAGTCAATTTCTTAACTACCGATCATTAAGCAAAAGTTATAAATAAATAACTTATTGATTAATAGTTGTTATTGTATTTTGGCACGGTCTTCGCATAAGTTGTTTAAACACTCTACGTCTTTAAACAGGAAAGTCGCCATGATAAAAAAATCAACTAATCTAGCTGTCATTAGTAACAACACGTTTGAAGCCACTAAAGCCATCAATATTAATCATTACGACATTAGCAGTGCGTTACAGACAACGCTAGATTTTAATCAATTGATCGTTATCTTTAGTAACAAAATAGAGGCTATGATTCCTCATAGTGCCTTTGCATACCATAATGAAGAATTTGAGTTAGAAATTAAAAGTGGTGTTTTTACTAAGCATTCATGTAATTACGCGTTAAAAATAGAAGGTCAAGCGCTAGGTGAGCTAAAAATCATGCGTAACTATCGCTTTAACGCGACTGAAATTACGTTATTAGAATCATTGCTCTGTTTTTTAATTTACCCGTTAAAAAATGCAACCTTATTTAATCAAGCCTTAAAAATGACCCATATTGATCCCCTAACAAAGGTCAATAACAGAAACTCTCTTAACGACACGCTTAACAGAACTATAAACTTAGCTAGCCATCAAAATCAAAATTTATCTATTATCTTTTTGGATATTGATTGCTTTAAAAATATAAATGACACCTATGGCCATTCTTGCGGCGATAAAGTTCTTATGACGGTCGCAGATTTAATTAAGCATAGCTTGCGCAGCAGTGATGTTATTTTTCGAGTTAGTGGAGAAGAGTTTGTTATTGTACTAAGCGATACCGGTCTTGCTGGAGCTAAAGTATTAGCAGAGCGTATTAGAAAAGCCATTGAGTCACATACCTTAGCTTACGATATGGCAACCATAAAAATAACAGTCAGCATTGGCATTTATGATATGCATGAAAACGATACCGCAGATACCTTAATGAAACATGCGGATAATGCTATGTATAAAGCCAAATATAACGGTAGAAACCAAGTGTGTTTAGCGGGATAGTCGCTAAGATTGGCTACCAAATTGAGACGCGACGGTTTAGCTCAAGCGTTCATTTTTAGATAGGATTCTTCTAAACGCAGACAAAGGGTGAAGGGTTAGGCCTAATATCTGTGACGCCGTAAGATTTAGTGTTTTAGTTCTATGGTGATAGGCTACCAATGACTTCTGCCTTAAGTGGGTAGCCACTTTTCGCAACCCAACATTGTTACCACGTAGATTGGGTTAACTAAGGTCGTTAGTCCAATCTACGTGCTAATATTCAGTCCCATGAGTCATCTAAATGTAATTTTTAGATGCTATCATCAGTAGCTAACTTGTTGGTCGTCAGTATAGGCTTAAGCTGAGGCTTTCGCCCTCCTTAAACCTAGGTCTGCTACTTTAATATGCTAAACAAAATACTTAACCAGTTACGTAAAACCCCACCGCTACAGCAGAAGCGTCAGCCACTGCAACCGGCACCGGTATTCCTTGGCGCATGGAGAAATGTAGCCGCTACCTTGGCGAAGAAAAAAAAGAAAAATAAAGCGCTTAAAAAAGAACTGCATCAGCAAACACAGGCACTAAAACTTGAATACCGGCTTAATAAGCTTTTTGAAAATATCCCCGGCATGAGCTTTGAACTTTGCCTTAGCACAGAGGGCCTGACTAGCTTACCGTTCGTGAGTGCAAGCATAGCGTCTATTTATGAACTTAACGCTGAGCAGGTTAAAGAGGATGCTTCAGCAATATTTGCCCTTATCCATCCGGATGATCTCAATAAAGTAACTACGTCCCTTCAAGAATCAGCGCTCAGTCTGCAACCTTGGCACATGGAATATCGAGTCACGCTACCCCAAAAAGGCTTGTGTTGGTTGTCAGTGATATCCAATCCCGTAAAACAGCCGGATGGTCGTATCATTTGGTATGGCTTTATAAGTGACATCACCACACGAAAACAATTGGAAATCTCTAGTCTCCAGGGGCATGTCTTACAAGATGCAATCTTTAACAGCGCCATCTTCTCTAGCATTGCTACCGATGCTCAAGGCGTGATTCAGCTTTTTAATGTAGGCGCAGAAAATATGCTCGGCTATGCGGCCGCTGATGTCATCAACAAGATGACGCCGGATTTTTTTTCTGATGATCAAGAATTGATAACACGCGCTAACGCACTCAGTATCGAATACGGAATGTCTATTGCACCGGGATTTGAAAGCTTGGCATATAAGGCGACTCTAGAAATTCAAGATATCTACGAGCTCACTTATATTCATAAAAGCGGCCGCCGTATTCCAGCACTAATTTCCATTGCTGCGCTACGTGCCCCTGATGGCAGTATTATGGGTTACTTGCTAATCGCCTCCGACCATACTAAGGAAAAAGCAGCGCAACACAAACTAAAAACACTGTCCTTGGCCCTAGAGCAGAGTAGCTCTGTGGTCATGATTTCCGACCTTAATGCTAATGTTGAGTATGTTAATCAAGCTTTCGTTAATAGTTCAGGCTATTGTCGTGAGGATATTATTGGTAAGAACACGGGGTTGTTTAAATCGGGCAAGACTCCTCAAACCACTTATGAAACGATGTGGTCAGCCTTGCATGATGGCAAAACCTGGCATGGCGAACTTATTAACAAGAATAAACGGGGCGAGGACTCTATTCAACGGACTTGGATTACACCGATACGGCAAGACAACCAGATTGTCAGCCATTATTTAAGCGTTACAGAAGATGTCACCGAGCGTAAAAAAACCGAAGCGACCCTAATCAAGCTTTCTATGGCTTTAGAACAAAGCCTATCGTCGGTGATGATTACCGACCTTGATGCTAACATTGAATATGTCAATCAAGCTTTCGTTAACAGTACAGGCTACAGTCGCGAGGAAATTATCGGACAAAAACCGAGTCTATTAAAATCCGGAAAAACGTCCAAAGCAACTTATGATGAAATGTGGGCCGCCTTGTTAGCCGGTAAAGCCTGGGAAGCGGAAGTCACTAATTTAAATAAACAGGGTGAGGAATTTATCGAGCTGACTTGGCTTTCGCCAATACGTCAAAGCAATGGAATTATTACCCATTACTTAGGCGTCAAAGAAGATATCACTCAGCGTAAAAAAAATGAAGCCTTGCTGTTGGCCGCTAAAGAACGCGCTGAGAATTTATCGAAAACTAAATCGCAATTTTTAGCGAATATGTCCCATGAAATTCGCACGCCTATGACGGCCATTATTGGCTTTTCTGATCTAGCCTTGCTTAATGAGGAGCCTGAAGAAACTTACCAATATTTACAAAATATTAGCACGGCCTCTAAGCACCTATTGACTATCCTTAATGATATCTTGGATGTCTCTAAGCTCGAAGCGGGACAAATGCGCCTTCAGCTAGAACGTTTTAAGCTGGATGATTTACGGACGACGTTGTACGGATTACTTGTTAACACGGCACAGAAAAAAGGCTTGTCGCTGACTATTGATATAGGAGGGAAGGTTCCAGATACATTCATCGGTGACAGTCTGCGTTTAAGACAGGTGTTGATTAATTTGTTGGGCAATGCCATTAAATTTACTCAACAGGGTTCGGTGACACTCACTATTAGCCTACAACAACTCAACGTTACCGAAGCGAGGTTATTATTTGCGGTTACTGATACCGGCATGGGCATCAGTGCCCAGCAGCAAGATAAATTGTTTCAACCTTTTAGTCAGGTGGATGATGGTTTTTCTAGGAATTTTGAAGGCACAGGTTTAGGGTTGGTTATTAGTCAAGACTTGGTGCAACTCATGGGTGGCAGTATTAAGTTGGACAGTCATGTGGGCTTAGGTAGCTGCTTTAGCTTTGAATTAGTGCTACCGTTGGCTTTATCGACTATTGAGCCGCAGGTCACTTCGCCTATAACCCTAAACACAGAACCGCTTAGCGGTGTTCGTATTTTGGTGGTGGAAGATGATGCCTTCAATCAGAAGGTTATCAATAAAATGCTTAACCGCTTCGGAGCAAGCATTGTGCTGGCCAATAATGGCTTAGAAGCGTTAGCCGCTTTAGAGCAAGACAGCTTTGATGTCGTGTTAATGGATTTATTTATGCCCAGTATGAATGGTTATGAAACCGCCCTAGAAATCCGTAAGCAAGCTCGCTACGCGAAGTTACCCGTAATTTCTATAAGTGCTAGCGTAACAGAAGAAGACAAACACCACAGCCTAGCAGCCGGTATGAATGATTTTATTGCCAAGCCGATTAATAAAATAGAGTTATTAGCTACCTTGGAGCGATGGCTAAAGCCTTAGCTAGAGGCTCATCGTTGTACAATGCCGGTCGAGGTTTGCAACCCATACACATCAAGCTAAGCCAAAACACTCGCGAGACGGGGTTTATAACCCCGTCTCAAACGTTTGGTATTGCCATTATCTTTGCAAGATCACAGAAGAAATAGGCCTGTTTTTGGTTATATAGCGCCGTTTGGGTGCATCTAAACGTTTCGGTCAGGGTTGCAAACCCATACGCATCAAGCTAAGCCAAAACACTCGCGAGACGGAGTTTATAACCCCGTCTCAAACGTTTGATATTGCCATTATCTTTGAAAGATCACCGAAGAAATAGGCCTGTTTTTGGTTATATAGCGCCGTTTGGGTGCATCTAAACGTTTCGATCAGGGTTGCAATCCCATACGCATTAAGCTAAGAGAAAAAACTCGCGAGACGGGGTTTATAACCCCGTCTCAAACGTTTGGTATTGCCAT
>CAIVYW010000321.1 GCA_903910205.1 uncultured Methylococcaceae bacterium
ATGTTGTTTTTAGTAAAATACGTAAATTATACAATTTACATGGATGTGTCAAGATGGATTGACTAACTCGTAAGAAGGGTAGAGGCGATAGCCGAAACCCATCATAAACCTCCAAAGAGATTCATGGCTTTTGTTATTTCACCATGCCGATGGGTTTCTATCGTTCTACTCATGCTACGAATTATTCGACTGTCTTTTTTTGTTGGTGTTTCAAGGATTACCATCGTTTCTTTATCAGGTTTTTAATAGCGACGGCATTAAGAAAAAGAATAGTTAAAACCAACGCCGAAAAATGTTCAATGTTAGTTACTGTTTTACACCTGTGGAAAATCAGAGTAATCAGGGTGTTTTGTTAAACAGGTCAAAATATTTTTTAGCCCAAATCATTTGCTGTAAATGAGGCTTTCATGTTTGATTCACTATGAGGTCAATAGGAATGTCAGGCCAGAAATTTGATTCCTTAACAGCTAGTTCTTATAAGTTAAGTTATACTTCTCGCGAATTCATATAACCCGAATTCATATAATAAATGCACCACCACCTAAAAAGGTTATTATCATGCGTCCTTCTACTGCTTTAAATACTTACCGTGAGCAAATTAGAGCGATTATTTTAGCGCATCATACGACCAATGCTCGCGTGTTTGGCTCGGTGATCCGCAATGAAGATACTGAAACCAGTGATCTTGATTTATTAGTAGAACCCACGCCCTTTACGTCATTAATGGATATTGGTGCGATACGTTTTGAACTAAAAGCCTTGCTGGGTATTAATGTTGATGTTGTCACGCCGAATGCTTTGCCAGATTCATTTCGAGATCAAATCGTTAATGAGTCGATTCCGGTATGAGTAAAGACAAACAAAGGCTGTTTGATTACCTCCAGCATATTTTAGAAGCGATTTCTCGTATACAACGCTATATTGATGACATTGATGAAGTGGCTTTTTTGGATAGTGAACTTATTCAAGATGCGGTCATAAGAAATATAGAAATCATCGGGGAAGCCAGTCGCAATATAAATAAACATTACCCTGAATATGCTGAGCAGCAGGCTCACGTACCATTTTCCATCGCTTATGAAATGCGCAATGCTCTGGCTCATGGTTATTTTAAGGTGGATTTAGAAATTGTTTGGAAAACTATTGAGCGTGATTTACCCGAACTTGAAATGATGATTGAGTCTTTATTATCAGAGTTTGATTATTTTTAGCCTAAAATAATTCATATCTGTTAATTCGTAATGCTAGAGTCTTGTATATTGCATACTTCCACTGCAAGGAACGTAATCATTCAGTCCCCCTCTTTGAAAAAGAGGGGTTAGGGGAGATTTTATTAGATAAATCCCCCTCAATCCCCCTTTTTCAAAGGGGGAGGTGAATAAGTTACCAAGGAACTCGTAAGATGGGTAGAGGCGATAGCCGAAACCCATCATAAACCTCCAATGTGATTAATGGCTTTTGTTATTTCACCATGCTGATGGGTTTCTATCGTTCTACCCATGCTACGAATTATTCGACTGTCTTTTTTTGTTGGTGTTTCAAGGATTACCATCGTTTCTTTATTAGGTTTTTAATAGTGACTGCATTAAGAAAAATAGCAAGTAGCCTCGAATCCTCTGTGTTGCAGCGACGTTATTTTCTTTAAATCATAGTGATCAAGCGATCATAGGCTTAAAGCAAGCAAGATAAGCTTTTCTAAGCTCTGGGGCGGTGTTTAGGCGTAATGATGTCGGCTTGAATTTAACAATAAGAGCAGTGCTTTCGAG
>CAIVYW010000322.1 GCA_903910205.1 uncultured Methylococcaceae bacterium
ACTTGTGTAGATACCTATGGAGCTTCGGAGCATGAAGATGATAACTAGCCCCCCCCCTGCCCTACTGCAAACCCCGTCCAGCATGAGTAATAACTTAATTTTTTCGTGGGAGCGGTTTTAGCCGCTCCCACGACAGCCCAACGAATAGCTGCAAATAAAATACCGTCAAACACAAAACCCTTATATAAATTAGGCATAATACCTACTCTAGTGCTAAGATGATTTATTGATAATACATTACATAAAATACTAGCTTATCATCTATACAGGCTTAGGCTTAGACTCAAACCTAACTAACGCCATAACATGCCTAACTTAGACTCGCTATTCAACCAGACACTCATAGCTCTTCGCTTAACGCTAGCATCTTGCCAGAAAATGGCTGTAATACCGACGTCTCTAAAGGCTTAACATGCTAAATAAAATGCTTGGCCGATTATGTAAATTCTTTCCAGCAAAGCTCTCAGCCGCATTAAAAATAGCTGAGCAAGAGACCTCCCAAAGCATGCTTGATGATTTACTACAGACCAAGACTAGGTTACGCGCGATCTACGACGGATCTTTTGATGCTTTAACCCTGCTGGGTCATAGTGGCTTTATTGACTGCAATACCGCCGCCTTGACCTTATTTGGATGCCCTAGTGTAGAAGAGTTTTGCCGTTATCACCCCTCAGAGTTATCACCCGCTATCCAAGCGTGTGGTACAGACTCAACATCACTGGCTCAGCATTACATCAACCTCACCTTAAAAAAGGGTAGCTATTGTTTTGAATGGCAGCATCAGCGTCTTGATAACGGCGTTGTATTTACTGTACAGATACTAATGTCTAGCTTAGAAATTGACGGAAAAATGGCCTTGCATGCAATCTTGCATGACCTGAGCGCCAGAAAAAAAGCCCTCGATATTATTACTCAAGAAAAAAAACGAATAGAAATATTCGCCCTAGCTATGGAGCAAAGCCAATCTTCGGTAATCATTACCGATCTTGAAGCGACTATTGAATACGTCAATCAGGCTTTCATCAATAACACCGGGTACTCTCGCGAAGAGATCATAGGCTCAAAAGCCAACCGCTTTAAATCGGGAAAAACCCCCAAAGCCACCTTTGAAGCGATGTGGTTAAACTTGAACAGTGGCAAGCCTTGGCAAGGCGAGATTATTAATAAGGATAAATTCGGTCAGGAGTTTATCGAACAGACTTGGATTACACCGATAAAAAATAGCAATGGCACGATCAGCCATTATTTAAGCGTTAAAGAAAACATCACTGAACGCAAAAAAATTAAAGCCGAACTTACCACGCTTTCCATTGCCTTAGAGCAATGTCAATCATCGGTGATGATTACCGACCTTGATGCGCACATTGAATACGTCAATCAAGCTTTCGTCAATATCACCGGCTACCGTCGCGAGGAACTGATAGGCCAAAAACCCAGCCTATTAAAATCCAATAAGACCCCTCGTAGCACTTATGATGAGATGTGGACAGCCTTACATAACGGCAAGGCGTGGCATGGTGAACTCATCAACCTCAGCAAACAGGGCGAAGAACTTATCCAGCTGACCTGGATTTCGCCAATATGTCAAACCGATGGCACGATCAGCCATTATCTAGGTGTTCAAGAAGATATTACTGAGCGTAAGAAACAAGATGCACTATTGCTAGCCGCTAAAGAACGGGCTGAGAACCTCGCTAAAACCAAGTCACAGTTTTTGGCTAATATGTCCCATGAAATCCGTACCCCAATGTCTGCGATTATTGGTTTTTCTGATCTAGCCTTACTTGAAGCCATGCCTGCTACTACTCACAACTACTTACAAGATATTAGCACCGCCTCCAAGCACTTACTGACGATTCTTAATGACATTCTTGATTTGTCTAAGTTAGAAGCGGGGCAGATGTCGCTTCAGCTAGCGCACTTTAATTTGGCTGACTTACAATCAACGCTGTACGGCTTACTCATTAACACGGCACAAGAAAAAGGCTTGTCATTCATCATAGACATAGACGCTCAGGTGCCGCAAGCCTTTATCGGTGATAGTCTGCGTTTACGACAAGTGTTGATTAATCTGCTGGGTAATGCCATTAAATTTACTCAACAGGGTTCGGTAACACTCAAGATTAGCCTACAACAACTTAACGCTAGCGAAGCGCGCTTATTATTTTCTGTCATCGATACCGGCATGGGTATCAGTGCCGAGCAGCAAAATAAATTATTCCAACCCTTTAGTCAGGTAGACGATGGTTTTTCCAGAAACTTTGAAGGTACTGGCTTAGGCTTAACCATCAGCCAAGATTTGGTACAACTGATGGGCGGTAGTATTAAGCTAGACAGTAATGTGGATTTAGGTAGCTGCTTTAGTTTTGAAATAGTGCTAGCGTTGGCTTTATTTGCTATTGAAGCGCAGGTCACGCCCATTAGCAGCTTACACCCAGAACCGCTGAGCGGTGTTAGTATTCTGGTCGCCGAAGATGATGCCTTTAATCAGAAGATCATCACTCAAGTGCTTGAAAACTTTGGCGCTCGCGTGGTGCTGGCCAATAATGGCCTAGAAGCCTTAGCCGCCTTAGAGCAAGACCGCTTTGATGTCGTGCTCATGGATTTACACATGCCCAGTATGAATGGTTATGAAGCCACCCTAGCCATCCGTAAACAAGCCCGCTACGCACAGTTACCCGTGATTACCTTAAGTGCCAGCGTAACAGATGAAGAAAAACAGCACTGCCTGACCACTGGCATGAATGCTTTTGTTGGCAAGCCCATTAATAAAATCGAGTTATTAACTACTTTGGAGCAATGGCTAAAGCGCTAAGCCCTCGCTGACTCATAGCCTAGCGAGCTCAGGCCTCTGGCTAGCATTTTTCATAGCGCGGTACATCTGGCTACTCTAACT
>CAIVYW010000323.1 GCA_903910205.1 uncultured Methylococcaceae bacterium
TTATGACGAGTTGTGATTTTCGCTTCTGTGTTATAACACCTGATGGTACTAGCGATTATTGTGCGCCCGTAACAATAATCATTGTTTAGTTTAAATTGACAAGCTGTGCTTATCATAAGACAAGCAGAAGATTGAGGTCATTTAAGCCCCCTCTTTGAACAAGAAGGGGCTTAATATTCATACTGCCCTATCGACGATGGTCACCAATGCACCTTGGTGATTTTTTCCTGTACCGTACCTATCTCCCAATCTCCAATCCGCACTTTTTGTTCAATAATCTCAGGTCGTTCATCAATACTGACTTTGTTTCTTATCTGTCCACGCTTATCCTTTGATCGGTTAGACGAACTAATGAACGGCACGAAGTTCGGAAAAGATAGGTTTGCTTTATTAAGTGTAAGAATATACCTTACACTTAATTAAAAACTGACTAGGGGACTAACATGCCTCAAGCACGAACCCAAACTGTTAGTCTTGGCGAGCACTGGAACAGTCTCATTGAGTCGCTGATCAACAGTGGACGGTATGCAAGCGTGAGTGAAATTATGCGAGACTCCTTACGCTTGCTTGAAGAAAGAGAGGCGAATTCAAAGCTGAAATTTTTACGCACCGCCCTGATTGAAGACGTAGAGAGTGGCGATGCTGGCGAATTAGACACGGAAACAATCAGACTGGAAGCCAAAAAAGAAGCTGATTTAATCTGAAAACGCGCAAAATTCATACTCAGGCGCTCGCAAAATAAGATTTAAAAAACATATGACTTTATCAAGGTACAAACTCATAATCGAACCATTAAACAGGAGGTTGTAATGCAGCTCATTAACGAACAAGAATGGCAAGCCTTGCCTGAATCAGCACAAAAAAACGTTTATGATTTCTTTTTATTTATCAAACAACGCTATAGTCAATCGACAAACTCAGAACAACAAGCAGAGTTATCTGCTTTTTCAAACCATAGTGCCAACAACATTACTGAATGGTTAAATGATAAAGAAGATGATGTATGGAAATAAAAGCGGCTGATATTATTTTGTGTGAATTTTATTTTAGCGACTTAAAAACCAGTAAAAATAGACCGATACTTGTTTTTAAAGATAATCTTCCCTTTGACGATTTTGTCGGCATTCCCATCAGTAGCCAAATAATGCAACTCCATGAAGATGAAATTCTCATAAAGTCCACTGACTTTAGGCTAGGTATGTTGCCTAAACCTTCAAAATTGATGTTCAGAAAACCATTTATAGTTTCAAAAAAAGTGGTGATTAAAAAATACGGCACATTGAATTTAATTGCATTTAAACGTTATCAGCAATTATTTTGTGACTATTTCCAGTGTTGTGAATAATCATGCCTAGTAATAAAGAAACCTTATTTCAAGCTCAAACTACCGGTTTTTAATGACTCTATAAACAACTAGGTGGGCAAACCATAAAGCTGTGTTGTGTTGCACCCTAGCTAGTCTCTCATCGTTATACACAAGTATGACATAGCAGATATCAATGAGCGAAGAGCGTGGGAACCATAACTATTATTAGACACACGGGACAGGTCGTTACCTATCCCTACGGTGTTTCAACAATAGTCGTTGGAAAACAGCCGTTGTAGACCGGAATAAGACCATCCAAACCTAGCACGTGGTGGCGTTCCCGGCACAGGATATTCGATCTAATGTAGTCGCTGTGATACGCTATGCAACACAATGAAACATTACGATCATCTACCCATGAACCAATCGTCAGACTATTTTAATCACTGGCTAACACGACTAGACCCCGCTCAAGTTATCAATGCGCTCACCGATCTACTAGGTAACGGCGCTGTTCTTGCCGTTGATGTTAACGGCACTATACTATTTTGGAGTAAAGGCGCGGAGAAATTGTTTGGTTGGTCAGCATCTGAGGTGCTTGATAAACCCTGTATTGAAATATTTAACAGCGCTGATGAATCAAATCCGTGTCATTTATCCAATCAGGCTGTTATTAATGCGCAGCCCGTCAATCTACGCAAAAAAGATGGCGGACTTATAAACTGTTACCGATCTCTACACACGTTTGTCGATGCTAAAGGCCAGTTCGCAGGCGCACTAGAATTTCTACAGCCACAAAATACACTCAATCCCCTCATCGGCAAACAGGAAGACATCACTAGCTTTCATGGCATTTTAACGCAAGATCCTATCATGCAAGAATCCATCAAGCTTATACGCAATGTCTCTGAAACCGAAGCAACCGTACTCATTCGTGGCGAATCAGGTACCGGCAAGGAGTTAGTCGCTCATGCCTTACATTTAGAAAGCCTGCGCCGCGACCAACATTTTCTAGCTATCAACTGCGCAGCGCTTAGCCCAAACTTATTGGAAAGCGAATTGTTCGGTCATGTTAAAGGGGCCTTTACTGGGGCAATCAACCATCATGCTGGCTTATTTCAACGCGCCAATGGCGGCACTCTATTCCTTGATGAAGTCGCCGAACTGCCGCTAGAATTGCAATCTAAATTATTACGCGTCCTTCAAGAACAAAGTTTTATACCGGTCGGTGGTCATGATGCGATTAAGGTCGATGTGCGTATTATCGCAGCCACTCATAGGTCCTTACGTGAAGAAGTTAAAGCCGGTCGCTTTCGAGAAGATTTAATGTATCGCTTACGTGTAGTGCCGGTATTTCTGCCGCCACTTCGAGATCGACGCTTGGATGTCAATTTACTACTTTGGCACCGTATCAATAAACATAACTTACATAGTCGGCGTCATATAGACAGCATTGCTCCTGATGCGATGCGCTGTTTGCTGGATTATCAATGGCCGGGCAATGTCCGTGAATTGATTAATGTCATCGAATACGCTTTTGCTGTAGGTCGTGGCAATGAGCTTTGTGTAGAAGATTTACCACCGGAATTTCGAGAGACCTTACTATCATCAACGGCATCGTTATTGCCGGCAAAACGCCCTAAGCACCCGAATGAAGCAGAGCTTATCCAAGAAGCATTGGATATTTCAGGTGGGCATTTAGAAGCAGCTGCACAGTATGCTGGAATGAGCCGAGCAACCTTTTGGCGTAAACGAAAAAAATATAAAATAGAAGCCTAAGTCACTAATAAATACATGACAGAATCGTTGCCTATCTATCCTATATAACTACAATAACAATCGATTAATGGAGATAAACATGAA
>CAIVYW010000324.1 GCA_903910205.1 uncultured Methylococcaceae bacterium
ACATCAGACTTGCAACGCCGATTCCGATGGGCTAGTATTAAACCTTAGTCGCAACAAGTCGAGTTATTATTATCCATAACCGTGGCTAATCGAAAAAATAAAGTTTATTTCACACCTTACTATCTGAGGAGTTTGTTCATGTTAAAAAAATTCACCTTATTGACTCTACTTATCAACATTATCGCCTTGAGTGGATGTAGCTCGGCTTATCGTTCCTATAAAACGCAAGCCTATCTTAATACGGATTTGGTTGAGGCGAGCTACAACGCATCAAGTCAACTTCAAGATAAATTTACTCGAAAAATGCCAAAAAATACTTTAATTTTGGTAAGTACACTGCTAAATGTTAAAAACTTAAAAGAGACGTCTGCATTTGGTCGCATCATTTCCAATCAAATAGCGACCTCATTACATAACGCTGGCTATCAGATCATTGGCATGGATCTCCCTGCCGATCTTTTTATGATGAAAGATGATGGCGAACTACTACTCTCCGAAAATGATAAAAACCGCCTAAAACACTATAAATCGGTAGTCATAGTCGGTGGTGTCTATGCACCGGGCAAGCAAAATACTTACGTTACACTACGTGCTGTTGATAGATTCACTAAGCAAGTTATTGCCTCCACTGATTTTTCTGTCGCACTCGGCCCAGATGTTAAAGTTTTATTAAAAACTAAAGATACGGACATTATTAGCCCAGCAGGTACTCTTACTGAGCCTTCGGCAGCTGATAGTGTCCCAAGCGATAAAGAGAGTGTTTCTGCAGTAGAAAGTATTTCAAGCAATGTAGCAGGGGGCGCAACTCATTCTGCAAATGATCTAGGTGCTTACAATCAGGGACTCAACCCAGCAACTAACAAAGCACCTGACATAGAAGAAGACCCCTTTATGCCACAAGAAAAGCAGATAAATCCTGTTAACTAGCCATTATCATGCGAAAATCAATGCCGCGTTACGTTACCACACCAACCTGACTACATTGATTTTTCGTATTACTATTTATTTTAAATTCAGCATAGCCTTACAACACAAGCACAGTATTAAAAGTCATGTTTTCAGAGTAAACTACAGCTCAGTTTTCCTAGCAAGTTCAAATCATCAAAAGAGAAATTGATATGCCAACATTAAAAAAACATTTTAAAAAAAGTCTGGCTTTTATTGTTATAAGCACCCTGCTTCCTGCTCAAATTATCTTAGCGGCCACCGATCTTAGTGCTCAAGAAAACTATCTTAAAGCGCGAGTTAAGAGCCTTGAACAAAACACTGACCATTCAGCTCATATGGCACCAGTAGAAAAAGGCCAAGAATTTCACGGTGTTTTCTATGGCTTTCTACCCTGTGAAAATTGTAATGGCATTAAAGCGACTCTGTCTTTAAAGCAAAACAATCTTTATTTGCTAGTCACTCAACCTGCAAAAGAATCTTCAAAAGAGTTTTATGAAAAGGGCAAGTACACTTGGGATGAGGAAAAACATAACGTTATCTTAACGCCACGCAATGATGCCAGCATAAAACAATATTTCATTAAAGATGAAGGCACATTGATTCAACTGAATAACGATGGCACACCCATGCAGGCCGACAAAGCAAGCAGCTACACCTTACGTAGAAGCGATTCGGCAAAAACTCGCGAAGTACATATACACTAATATTCAATCGATTACGTGCAGGCAATGGGCGAAAGGTATCGGTCACACAACCTAAGTTGCTAGCCTCTTAGGCTTAACCTTTCGCCCTGAGCCTTTCGTCTGCGCTCAAATTATTCCGCTTTAAGTTGGTAGCCTAAAAGTCCGCTAACCCCTGTTATCTTATTCCTCATATAGCCCTTTAATTTCGCAAATGAAAGCTACGTTATTCCAATGATTGAGCTTTCATTTGCCAAATGAGAGCTCTCTTAGAGGACGGATACACGTCTATATGACCCCATACCGTCAATCGTTATTCCCTTATGATCGCTTTCGCTAGATAGTTATGAGCGTTATATGAGGACTATCTGCCCTATCTCTTTGCAAGTTAAGCCTGTCATTCCCCAAATGAGAACAGGGTTAGTGGACATATAAATAAGACTTTTTAAATGATACGACTAGGAGGCTGTCCTATAATCCAGCCAATAATGATAGAATAGTCACCTACGCTAAAATAATTACTAACCGATGAATATTCCTTTCAAACAATCGCCTATCGCGCTTAATGCCGCATTGCTCTCTCCCAGCAATATTTTTG
>CAIVYW010000325.1 GCA_903910205.1 uncultured Methylococcaceae bacterium
CCTTGCCTGATTTGGTCACCACAACCTCATCCCCAATGAGTAACCATGGGCCTTTAGTAACAATAGGGGACAGACCACCATTAATTAACAATAGGGGACAGACCACCATTAATTAGCGCTCAATAATGCTAAAGTCTAGCTATTTCCTTGAAGAAGTGAAATGTCATGTCTCGTCGAGCTCGAATTATTGTTCCAAATACACCTCAGCATGTCATTCAGCGGGGTAATAATCGCCAAGCTTGTTTTTATGCAGATGAAGATTATCAATTTTATTTGGAATGGCTAAAGGATTATGCTGATAAAACTGAATGTCGTATACATGCTTATGTGTTAATGACAAATCATGTTCATCTTTTAGTTTCTACAGATAGGGCTGAAGGGTTGGGTGCTCTTATGAAAGCCTTGGGGCAGCGTTATACGCAATATGTGAACAAAGTGTATAGGCGTAGCGGGACGTTATGGGAGGGGCGATATAAATCGTGTCCCATTCAGGCAGAAACTTATTTGTTAGTTTGCCAGCGTTATATTGAGCTTAATCCTGTGCGAGCAGCTATGGTAAGACAACCTGCTGAATATAAGTGGAGTAGCTATGCGGCCAATGCACAGGGTGATACAAATTTAATTACTCAGCCGCACGGTGTTTATATGGCGATTGGCTTGAACGACTCAAGTAGGCTGGAAGCTTATCGCGAGCTTTTTAGATATTCTCTTGAGATTGGTGTTGTGGATGAAATACGTAAAGCAACGAATGGTAATTATGTCCTCGGTAGTTCTAAATTTGCCGAGCAGATTGCCAAGGCTTTGGGGAGGCGTGTAATAGCGGGTAAGTCAGGACGGCCTAAGTTAAAGCCTGCTAAAGTTTTGTAAATGACTTTGGTTCAGCAACCACGGGTTTTAATTTAGCTTTAGCCGCTAATCTTTCAAATTTTTTGTCAAAACTTGCAAAGCCGGCGCAGCTTAAACTAGCGCTATGGTGTAGGGCATCAGCAAAGTCAAACCCTATTGCATAATGCTGTAGTGCCATTTCCACTTCAGCTTGCCGTTCAAAGCTTAGGTTTCGGATAGAAAGTAAATGCTCAAAAGTGCGGACGATTGTTGCGCAATCTAATTGATAGGCTCCACGTAGTACCCATTCTAACTCTAGCAAAACGGTGGATGGTATAAACAGGGCAACGCCACTATCAATGAGCGCTGCGGCCTCTAGTGCCTGTGCTTTATCATCATTGGTGACTAATCTTGCTAGTACATTGGTGTCAAGTGCAATCATGTTATTAATCTTTTAGTGTGCTGGTTGTGCGTGTTATTTAACCGCATATTGCGCCACGTTCATTTCTTCAATTGATACAGGCGCACCACTATAGGCTGTAATGCCTATGCAATCTGCAGCGCGTTTGGTTTTACGTGCGTGGTCAACCAATACTTTAAAGCCATTTGGCTCAGGAATTATATCCAAGCGCGTGCCAGCACTAATGCCCAGGCTACGCCTAATTTGGGCTGGAATCACTAATTGTCCTTTTTCTGAAACAGTAATAATCATCAGATCGTCTCTATTTAATAAACTTAGAAGAGTATTGTAGCATGCTGACTTACTAATGTAAGGTGCGTTTTTTAAAAGCAGCAATTCTCATTATGGAACGCAGTTCCATTGTATAATTTTATTTTGTGTGCATAACTATTAAAAATCATGACATTACCATTTGAACCGACCTTAAAACAGCAACCCGCATTAAGCCAAAAATCATTAGTTTCAATGATCAGAGATAAATTTGCTAACCTAACCGATGTC
>CAIVYW010000326.1 GCA_903910205.1 uncultured Methylococcaceae bacterium
GCCAGAAAATATACGCGCCGGATTATTAACTCACTTGGCATAAATGCCGAAGAGTTTTTAATCGACAACCGAATTTTCGAGGCCGCAGAAATCGGCAGAATTCACGCCAGGGCGGCCTAACTTTTGGCGAAGGTATTGAAGCTTTCAGACGAGATTAAATTGATCTGAGGAACTATTGAAAATAGTCAGCTTTACTGATTAATTGGGCTACCCACTTAAGGTGGCACAATTTAAAGTTAAGGAATAAAAATATAATAACTTAAGCTTTTTTTTATGGGAGCGGCTAAATTTTCTCCTACGACAGCCCTTCGACAAGCTCAGAGCGAATGGTTAAGTTTTGCTGCTTGTCCCGGCTTAAGTTGGTAGCCCTAACTATCACTCAAAGAAAGTGGTTGATGTTTACTTCAATCGATAAAGAAGTGATTAGTTGACCGGCTAATCCATAATGACTTTAAGCAAGGCTTTTACTTGTTCAATAGTTGCTTGGGAAACATGTTCGATAAAAGTGGCTTCGCGTTCAATAAAATCCAGCGATTTAACTTGATGTATCAAAATTGCGCCCTGCGTATTCAGGCTATCATCCAACACTACTTCCAACTTAATGCCGCGAACCGTGCTGCTAATAGGCGCAACCAAAGCCAGTCCTGTATGCTCATTAAATAATTTTCTGGAAATCACATAAGCAGGGCGACATTTGATGATTTCTTTGCCACTGCTAGGGTCAAAACTTAACCAGATAATGTCGCCTTGTTCAGGAATATAGACCATTAAATTTCCTTACCCCTAGTTGGAAAATTTAACCACTGTTGATCTTCTTCATTCAATCTTAATGCTGACTTAGGGCTGCCTGTTAATAGATCTTCCAAGCTGAGTTCTTGATTGATCGGACTTAGGATGATTTTATTATTTTCCAGCGTCAGCTCTAATGTCGAGCCCACTTGTAAATGCAGTGTGTTTAAAATGACTTTAGGCAAGCTAATAATAGTTGCTCCGCCGGATTGTCTGATGGCTACTTGGGTCATGGTTATTTCCCTACTCTATTAAAAGTTTTACTATTGTATAACACTGTAAGCATTTATGTAGCTTATCATCGGCGCGATCAGTAACCGATGTCCCATTACAAATAAAGGCATAGTCTTTCTGGTGAAGTTGATTTTATTGAAAAGGATAATACACTTCGTTTTGGCATTGTATATGTGTGCGCTTGATTTTGATGGGTTTCGGCTATGCCTCTATCCATCTTACGGCTTACGGCTTACGGTAAGGTGTAATTGTAGTGTGCGTGGTATGCAATGCATATCATTCGGCGTAATACGTAAGATGAGTTATTTTAGTAGACCTTGTTTCTGTGATAATTAAGCGTATTATTTACGCATAAATTATGCAACAGGAGAGTCTATATGAGTATTGATAAAGAAGTCGTTCGCCTTAGTTTGTCTGTGTCGCCTGAACTCAACGAGCGTCTGGAGCAACTCGCCTCTTCAGGGTGTACCACCAAAACAGAAATTCTTCGTAAAGCCATTGCTCTATATGATGTGGTAGCCGAAGCGAAAACAGAAAAAAAACGCTTTGGTATTCTTGACCAAAACAAAAAACTTCTGACAGAAATTGTGGGCATCTAATGACAGATTCTGATCAAGGTAAAAGTTCTGAGCCTCAAATCAACTTAGGACAAATCGTAGGCAAAGGTCACAAATACGAACTGTCAGTGAGTAATGAAACATCAGAAGATGCTGCCGTCAGACGATCAAAAGAAATCGCCGATGCTGATTTATCGCGAAAAATGACTTATGCGCTTTTTTGTTTCGCACTGCTGATAATCAGCATAATCTTTGTAGCTTGTGTTTATACCTTCGCCACTGGCATAGCCGATGATAAAAAATGGGCGGCTGGCATTGTCAGCGCTATAGCATCAGGTTTGGTTGGTTTTTTGGTGGGGCAAGGGAAAAAGTAATGTGGGGTGTGCAAACAGCTTTATCGTTTGCCCACCATTTGTTCAGAAAAGCGGTGGGCAGAAAAGCGTTGCCCACCCTACCTGTCTGTCTGTTCCTGTTATTCATATAGCTCAGGGTTTGATACTTCACTCCTTAAAGCATAGCCCTTTTGCTTGGATCGAGTTACATTAGTTGAGTATTCGCCTGTTTTTAAAAAGTGATTTAAGCAAAAAATTTGTTGCTTTAAATTTGCGGCTCTTTGCGCCTCATTTGGTGGATATTGTCTATGTTCTGTACAAGGCTGGCCTGTTAGCTTAGCTACTTCCTCTGCTATTAAATTTCTAGTCTTGGTCATTGACAAAAAACGAGCATTAAAGAAAGAGGCGGCCACATCATATGCTACTTCATCTTGCTTTGGTGCACATTTTTTTAATCGACCGCTTTGGACGCTAGAATAACCCGCTTTTTTAAAGTTAGCTAACGCTTGGATTCTAGATCCATGCAATATAATAGCAGTATTAGTGTTAGTCGGTTCTGTATCAATGGCATTATATAAATCATCAAAAAGGGTTTCTATAGAGTTAATTTCCACTTTCTGGTTTGGTGTGGCAGGTGTTATAAAAGGGTGATAACCAAATTTAGAATCAATTAGTTGGTGATTATTTATATCCTTAATTCCTAGTTGCCACTGTTGCTTTAAGTTTTCTAAATATAAAGAAACAAGTTCATAACTATCATTAATGATAGTGTGTTTAGTACTTAAATATTGACAAACAGTTGCAGGCCATGAATCCTCTAGTCCTTCAGAAACATTTTGGATGGCGTTCTGAAATGCAGATGGCTCATCATCCTCCGAAGTTAATATTGACGGAGCATGTGTAAGAAGGGAAAAAAGTCCCTTTCTTTCGCCGAGAAAAATTGAAGGAGATAATAGACCGTTTATGTATAAATTTTCTACTATAGTAATTATACGTTCATCATGATCTTCATCCCAAATAATTGCGAAATCTAGATCAATACCTTCGCCAAACGGAAAAGCTAATTCGATAAAATAAAATTCCAGATCGGCTAGAATATATGGATTTCAAGCTGAACTCTACAGGCTGTGACCATGAACACTATCATTACAAA
>CAIVYW010000327.1 GCA_903910205.1 uncultured Methylococcaceae bacterium
GAATTTGATCAATACTTATTCGCTGAAGGTAAGCATTGGCATGTCTATCAAAAGTTAGGCGCGCATATTCATAGCGTCGACGGTATAGACGGCGTTTTATTTACAGTCTGGGCGCCTAGTGCGGGTCGAGTTAGTGTAGTCGGTGATTTTAATCAGTGGGATGGCCGTTGTAACCCGATGCGCAGCTTGGGTGGCAGTGGTATTTGGGAGATTTTCATGCCCGGATTAAAAGAGGGTTGTTACTATAAGTTTGAAATATTAAACCGCTTTAGTAATGAAATCTTACTTAAAACCGATCCTTATGGGCAACAGTTTGAGTTTAGACCGAATACCTCGTCTATCGTGGTTAAGCCTGATAATTATACCTGGCAAGATGAATCATGGTTGTCGGCAAGAATTAAGCACGATTGGCTACATCAACCTATGTCTATCTATGAGGTGCATTTAGGGTCGTGGCGACGTGATAGCCAGGGTAATTTTCTGAGTTACCGTGAACTTGCTGTCGAATTGGTTGATTACGTCAAGCAGATGGAATTTACTCATATTGAGTTACTACCGATTACTGAACATCCCTTTGATGGTTCTTGGGGTTATCAAACTACGGGTTATTTTGCCCCGACCAGTAGGCATGGCTCACCGGATGATTTCCGCTATTTTATTGATACCTGCCATCAAAATGGTATTGGCGTTATTCTCGATTGGGTGCCGGCTCATTTTCCTAAAGATGCTTTTGCCTTAGCGCGTTTTGACGGTAGTGCTTTGTATGAACATGAAGATCCTCGTAAAGGCGAACATCGTGATTGGGGGACTTTAATCTACAATTACGGTCGTAATGAAGTTAAAAACTTTTTGTTGGCCAGTGCTAACTTCTGGTTAGAAGAGTTTCACTTAGATGGCTTAAGAGTCGATGCGGTTGCTTCTATGTTGTATTTAGATTATTCCCGTGAAGAACATGATTGGGTGGCTAATCAATATGGCGGCAATGAAAATCTGGAAGCTATCGACTTTTTTAGAGAGCTAAATGCCGTGACTCATGACTTACATCCCGGTACGGTGATGATGGCTGAAGAATCCACCTCTTGGCCGCAAGTGACGCGCCCGACCTGGACAGGGGGTTTAGGTTTCTCTATGAAGTGGAACATGGGCTGGATGCATGATGTATTGTCTTACATGAGCGAAGAGCCCATACATCGTAAATATCATCATGATAGCCTAACTTTCGGTATGCTCTATGCCTTTACTGAGAACTTCGCTTTGCCATTTTCACATGATGAAGTGGTGCATGGTAAAGGTTCGTTATTGAATAGAATGCCGGGAGATGAGTGGCAGCGTTTTGCTAATCTGCGCTTGTTGTATACCTTTATGTACACTTATCCGGGTAAAAAGTTGTTATTTATGGGCTGTGAGTTTGGACAAGGTACTGAATGGAATGCTAATAAAGACTTAGATTGGTATGTGCTCGATTACCCACATCATAAAGGCACACAAACCTTGGTGAAGGATTTAAATCATCTTTATAAAACCCATCCAGCGTTGTTTACGCATGACTTTGATCATCAAGGCTTTGAATGGATAGACTGTCATGACGTTGAGCAATCTATTATTAGTTATCGACGTAAAAGTGCGTTTGAAGACTTAATTATTATCCTTAACTTTACCCCCGTACCTAGAATGAATTATCGCTTAGGTGTTCCTGAAGCAGGCGCTTATGCTGAGATTTTTAACTCAGATTCTCATTATTACAATGGTAGTAATACCGGTAATGGTGTAGTGGTATCAGAACCCACTAAATGGATGAATTTACCTCATTCCATTAGTCTTAATCTGCCTCCGTTGGGCGCTTTAATTTTAAAGTTGTAAATTAAGGGCTAAGGGCGAAAGGGGAAGGGCTAAGGGTTGTTTTTGCCTTTCTTTTTTCCTTTCGCCTGTTTTATTAACATTAAGCATAGATGCTGATGAAAAAAATTCTTTTTGTAACAAGTGAAGTACATCCCTTAATTAAGACCGGTGGGCTTGCGGATGTCTGCGGTAGCTTACCTAAAGCCTTGGCTGAATTATCTCAAGACATCAAGTTGATACTACCAAGATATCAGGCGTTGAAAATCACAGAAGATATTCGTTTTCTGTGTACGGTAAGGGTTGATAATCGTAATGTTAACATTCTGGAAACTAGGCTACCTGATAGTCAGGTAACCGTGTTATTGGTAGATTATCCAACGTATTTTAATTTCCCGGGCAATCCGTATGTCGATGAATTAGGCGAGCCTTGGCTTAATAATGCCGAACGCTTTGGTTTGTTTTGTCGCATTGCAGTGGAAGTGGCGATGGATAGAGCACATTTAAATTGGCAGCCAGATATCGTACATTGTAATGATTGGCAAACTGGCTTGGTTCCGGCGTTATTATCGTTAGAATACGAGCCACCCAAGACGGTCTTTACTATCCATAATATGGCTTATCAGGGCTTATTTCCTAAAACTGCGGTGTATGATTTAAATATACCTGGCCGCTTATGGCATATCGCGGGCTTGGAATTTTATGACATGCTGTCTTTTATTAAAGGAGGTCTGGTCTACGCTGACTTTATTACTACGGTTAGCCCGAGTTATGCCTTAGAAATCCAAACCGCTGAGTTTGGTTATGGCCTTGAAGGCTTGCTATCTGCTCGAAAAGCCTCTTTAGGCGGTATTATTAATGGCATTGATACCGCGTATTGGAATCCTGAAACAGATCATTATCTTACCCAGATGTATAGTGCTGAAACGCTGACTAAAAAACGACTCAATAAAGCCGATGTACAACAACAATTTGGCCTACCCGTTAATGATAAAGTCCCCTTGTTTTCATTGATCGGCCGCTTAGTCGAACAAAAAGGCATTGATTTGTTAATGGAATGCCTACCTGAAATGATGACCATGAATTTACAATTTGTGTTATTGGGGAGTGGTGATAAAGCGTTTGAAAAGCAATTACAAATCTTGGCGGATTTGTATCCTGAAAAAATGGCGATCAGACTAGGCTATGATGAAGCCTTAGCGCACGTTATCGAGGCCGGTGCGGATGTTTTTTTAATGCCCTCTAAATTTGAACCGTGTGGTTTAAATCAAATGTATAGCCAACGTTATGGCACGATTCCCATCGTTAGAAAAACTGGGGGCTTGGCGGATACAGTCACCGATACATTGCCAGAAACGCTAGCACTCGCCACTGCCAGCGGACTTATTTTTAATGAAGCCAGTGCCGGTGCTTTATTAGAAGCCATCAAACGCGCCTTGATTTTATATAACGTCCCTAATGCTTGGAAGAAAATACAGCAGACTGCAATGAGTAAAGACTTTTCTTGGCAACGCTCTGCTGAACAGTATTTGGCTTTATACGAGAAGTTGTAAACGAAGGCTACTAACTTAACACGGGACAAGGCATTTGCGTAGGTCGGGTTAGGCGTTAGCCGTAACCCGACACACTACGACTACGACAACGACACTTAAATTGATAGCCCATTAACTTAAGCTGGAGTAAAACAGCTTCAGCTGTTTTAAAAGGCAATAGCTGAAGCTATTGCACTCCATTTATTATAATCATTCCGCCTTAAGAACTAGCCGCCATTGTAAATTGTCAGGGCTTAGCCTGATTTGCTAGTCATATCTTGCAAGAATTCCTATAAATGTTATCATTATACGTTCAGTTTAATTGATGATTATTATGAAAAAATCCAGACCGTTAACTGACATCGAATACCTCCTAACAGACACTGATTATGTCGCTTATAAGACTGATTTAGCGGGGCTGATTACCTATGTTAGCGATGACTTTATTCGTATTAGTGAATACACAAAAGAAGAATCAATCGGTGCTGCACATAGCCTAATTCGACATCCGGATATGCCGGAGGCGGTCTTTGTTGATTTATGGCAAACGGTAACGGCAAATCGCACCTGGGTCGGACTGATCAAAAGTCATTGCAAAAATGGTCGGTTTTACTGGGCTGTCGCCCATGTGATCGCTTTTTATGAAAGGGATCGGGTGGTCGGTTGTCTGGTAGTCTATAAAAAACCCAGTCTCGAACAAATCAAGGAGGCGATTAGCACCTATCATTTGTTACAACTGCCTTTGCCCCGCAAACTGAGTATTCAGTATGGCACTTTTTATAAAGCGCGTTTTTTGCCAAGATTGCTATTTTTAAAACAGTGTACGCTCTACGCCCGTTTTGTGATTGCTACGGCTTTGATTTTAATCACGCTGTCGATAGTGGGTTTTTTAGGTTTGCATGGCATTAAGCAAGGCAATGACAGCTTGCTTGAGATCTATAACGATCGCATTCTACCCATGAATCAATTGTCGTCAATCCAGCGGTTAATTTTAACTAACCAGATACTTGTTCGCGCCGCCGACCTGAATCCAGTACTGCTAGACCAGGTGGAAGATAATGTTAAAAAAACCAACCAGCTTTGGGCCGATTATCTAAGGACAGCTTTAACCGCCGAGGAGCGGCTTTTAGCAGCACAACTTACCGAACATAGAGCGCATTATTTAGCTGACGAATTACAACCTATTTTAGCCGCCCTGCGCAAACAAGATAACACCCAGTTAGCTCAGTTGCTTAGCCTCAATAGATACAATCTTTATCTGGCCGTAGTAGACGATATTGATAAACTTTTACAAATGCAAACTCAGGTAACTCATCAGATCCATGAGCAGGCCATACACCGTTACATTGAAATTCGTAATTTCATTCTCGAAGTTATTGTCGTGTTTTTTTTGCTGTTAATCTACAGAGCCATAAAAATAAGACGGTTGATTACTGGGCCGTTAACGACGGTCATTAAGCACCTCAAGCAACTGGCTCAAGGTCAATTTAATGAGACGATAGAGGTTGATTATCTGCCTGAATTCAATCAGATATTTACAGCCATTAAAATTTTGCAGATTCAACTTGGATTTGCCATCTTTGAAAAGCAACAGAGCGCCAATGAAACCTTAAGCATTAAGGTAGGGTTGGACTTTGCCAGTACCGGCATCATGATCGCCGATAATGCACGTACCCTTATTTATGCCAATAATTCTGTTATGAATCTACTCCGCTTTGCTGAGGCGGGTATTCAAAAACAACTGCCGCACTTTTCTATGAACACCTTGATAGGCAGCAACATCGATCAGTTTCATCGACAACCGAGTTATCAGGCCGCAATGTTGGCCAACTTAAGTGGCCCTGTTGTTGTCCCGATAATGATAGGCGAGAGGTCTCTAGTGTTGACGGCTATGCCCATCATTAATGAGCAAGGTGAGCATTTGGGGACGGTTGCCGAATGGACGGATCGCACCAGTGAGCAGTCTATAGAGCGCGATATAACCGGCATCTTAGAGCAGGTGCTCCAAGGTCATTTTAATGTGCGTATTAATTTAGCTGATAAAGGTGGCTTTCTTAAAGGCCTAAGTCGCCAAATAAACACCTTATTTGATAGTACAGAGCGTTATGTACTGAAACTTACAGAGACCGAACACTCCTTGCTAGAGAGCGAATTTCGCTGGAAATTCGCCCTAGAAGGTGCTGGTGATGGTGTCTGGGATTGGAATATTGAAACGGATCATGCCATCTATTCTACGCGTTGGAAAGCCATGCTGGGCTATAGCGCTGGAGATATTCTACCGACTCACCAAGAATGGCTGATGCGCATTCATCCGGATGATCAAGCGATGGTGACTGGCACTATGCAAGATTACTTGCAGGGAACTATCGCCACTTATAGAGTAGAATACCGTTTAAAATGCAAAGAGGGCGATTATAAATGGATACTAGGCCGAGGTATGGCCGTTAGTCATGATCAGCAAGGCCGTCCTCTGCGTATGATAGGTACGCATACGGACTTAACTCAATCCAAAGAAACGGAATTGGAATTGCAAAAGGCTAAGAATGCCGCTGAAGCATTGGTTTTAACCAAGGCGCAATTTCTCGCTAATATGTCTCATGAAATTCGCACCCCGATGAGTAGTGTCATCAGTTTTTCGGAACTTGCACTCCTTAAAGAGATGCCTGATGACATCCGTGATTATTTGACTAAAATTAATACGTCGTCTAAGAGTCTGTTGAACATACTCAATGATATTCTGGACTTATCTAAGATCGAAGCCAATGGTTTGAAAATGAATCCGGTGTTATTTGATCTTGATGAGCTTCATGAGGGACTGTTCAATCTATTTGTGACCACTATCGAACATAAAGGGCTTAGCTTTCCCATTACGCTGGATTCTAATGTGCCACGCCAGCTAGTGGGCGATGAGCTTAGAATAAAACAAGTATTGATTAATTTACTGGGCAACGCGATTAAGTTTACTGAAAAAGGTTCTGTCAGCCTTGATATTCGCTTATTAGCCACAGAAACATCACAGATCCGACTATTATTTGCGGTGACCGATTCTGGCATCGGTATATCCGTTAAAGATCAGGCCAAACTATTTAAGACCTTTAGTCAGGTTGATGAGACTATCACTCGTCGCTTTGGTGGTACTGGCTTGGGCTTGGCACTGAGTCAGGAGCTGGTAGAGTTGATGGGCGGTCAATTTACAGTAGTGAGTACGCCAGAGGTTGGTAGTTGCTTTAGTTTTGAACTACCGTTAAGTGTGCCAAGCTTATCTGATGTTGATAGTGCTCAAAAAGCTGGCATCACACTGAGTTCAGCATTAAGCAGTGTTGGCTTACAGTTGGCTGATATGCGTATTCTGGTAGTCGAGGATAATTTTTTCAATCAGCAAATCGTCAAAGAAATACTACAGTTATCAGGCGTTAACGTTGAGCTTGCCAATAACGGCTTAGAAGCACTCGCGATACTGGCAGAAAAAACCTTTGATGCGGTGTTAATGGATATACATATGCCGGTGATGGACGGCTTTGAAGCGACCCAACATATTCGTAAATTGCCCGAATTTGCAGAGCTTCCGGTACTCGCTCTGACAGCCGGTGTCACCGAAGAGGAATATGAACAATGTAAAGCCTGTGGTATGACGGATTTTGTCTCCAAACCTATCGAAAGGGCTAAGTTGTTATCGACGTTGGCCAAATGGGTAAAGCCTAGAAATACCGGGTTATAAGATACGCGGCTAAAGCCGCTCCCACAATAAACCTTCGACAAGCTCAGGGCGAACGCTTAAGCCGTGCATGTGTCTCGCTAATTGCGGCTGCCAATTTAAGACGGGACAGTTTAGCTTAATCGTTCACTTTTAGACACAGCTTTCCTAAGCGCAGACAAAGAGCGAAGGGCGAAGGACTAAGGGTTAAGGCTAATATCTGTAACGCCTTAAATTGCTAGCCTCCTAGACTTAATCTTTCGCCCTGAACCTTTCGTCTGGGCTGAAACTGTCCCGCCTTAAGCTGGTAGCCCTAATTGCTAGCCAAAAGTCTTCACAGCCATCAATATTCCATATAAAATTATAGCCATGCCTTCATTGTCCTCATTGGTACAAAAATGAATAATCTTAAAAATTTACAAAAGACTATATTTGTAATTGATGACGATATGTTTCAGCACAAAATCATCAAACACTTACTAAAAGACGATAAATATAACTTGGTTTTTATCTCAAATGGTACAGAAGCGCTCACTATGCTGCTAAAAGAGCGTCCTGATCTTGTCTTATTGGATATTAATATGCCGGGTATTGACGGATTAGAGGTTTTGCAAAGAATAAAGCAATATCGTCATCTTTCTGGAATGCCCATTATTATGATCTCGGGAATGTGCGAAAAAAAAATCGTGATGCAAAGCATGTCGCATGGCGCGGTTGATTTTGTTGCCAAGCCATTCAATAACGATCTGCTCTTGCAAAAGATAAGAAGCTTATTGACGGATGCGGAACCCATTGAAAAAAAAGTGATTACTGCGCCTATTCCTAAATCAAGCACTTATTCTACCTTACCACTTATTCCAATCATTCCTGAGTTACTACGCAATCTGTCAATTTTCTTCGATATGATCGAAAAAGGTGATGTTTCAATTGAAAGCCATCATCCGGAAATAGTCCGACTCATTGAGTTAGATACCGAAACCTCTTCGGTGATATTAAAAATCATTAATTCACCGCTGTATGGCGCTAACCAAGTGGCGCACACTATAAGCGAGGTATTAGAATCCATCGGTTTTATTAATATCTACGAATTGATCACCAGTATCTCCTTACGCAATGCCATAACCAGTGACAAACAACAGGCTGAATTAGATGTGTTCTGGGAAAAAAGTGCTAGAACAGGCTTGGTTCTGGCTTATTTAGCCACACGCATCGCAAATGTGGACAAAAACATAGCCTTTCATTTTGGTATATTTCACGATTCAGGCAGAGCACTGATGATGCGGCATTTCGCCTCTCATGTTGAAACCTTACGCTTATCATCTATTACCTTTGACAAAAATGTAACGACCATTGAAGACAGTCGGCACTATTGTAATCATGCGCAATGTGGGGCAATTTTGGCAATAGCCTGGGGTGTGTCAGATACTATCGTAACGGCCATTCGTTATCACCATCATATGGATATTATTAAGGAACACCATGCCTCAGATTTAATACTGAGCTTAATTGCTATGGCTAATTTAGCCGAATACATTGAAAGTAATAATTCGTATTTAAGCGATAATCAATGGACTAAATATAAAGAAGAGTACCTATTAAGTTTAAAAATAAATGATCAACAAGCAACTGACTTAATAACCGAGACCAAACAAATGCTTGTTAATGAGTTCAATAATAATTATTGTATATTTTAAAACAGGCGAGGAGATTACGGCTGATTGTAAGCTCCGCTCTCATCGTTACACATACTGGCTACCAACTTAAGCGGAGACAGATAACTTTCTGGGAACGCCGAGCCCCAGGAATCAATAGGCCAGCTTTATTTATCTGTCCCGTTTTAAATAGGTAGCCACATACTCAAAGCAGCTCATTCTGGCATCATCTTAGCTTCCCCTTTTTTCAAAGAAGGGGCTGAAGATGACTGTCTAATGTAGAATGTAGGTCAGGCTAGCGCTTTAGCGTTACCTGATTATTAAGTCGCGTTGGGTTGATGCTTTACTACCCAATATTATTGTCGAAACTTATAGGTGGTATTGCGAAAAGATACTATCTACGCTACATCGACTTTAAGTTTATTTCGAGTATAGACGAATGCATGAAATTCAACTGCTGTATGTAGAAAATATCATCACCCGAAAGAAAAGCACGCCACAACAAGAGTTATCTTTTGTGATGCGAGTGGCTAATTTGAGCCACGACAAAAAAATTGAAGTGTTGTGGGTAGGCGAGCAAGGTGAATGGCAGATCTTATCTGCTAGCTATCAGTATCAACTAGATGCCGATAACGAATGCTGGCATGCGAAAATAATTATTAAGGCCATGGAGCAGTGTAGCTTGCCTGGTAATATCCACTTTGCCTTACACTACCAGTGCTTAGGCCAAGATTATTGGGATAATCTATCGGGTAACAATTATGCGAGCCAAGCAGACTCCGGCATTCAATTAGCGGCTAACCAAAACGTGCAACAAATAGGTTTTGAACCTAAATTAAAAGCCGGACAACAACGCTTGCCTATTACCGTATCGGTTAATCAAGCCCTGCAAGTTAAAGCCATTAACCTACATTGGACGACTGATAACTGGCTAACGAGTCACACAACCGCCTGCCATTTTAATAGACACTATTGGGATGAGCAGGCGCATAGTAATGCCAGAAATCCTAATCAATATGGCTCGCAGATATGGATGGGCTTGCTTAAAATCAATAATGCTTTTCGTGTGCACTATTCAATTTCTTGTGAAACTGAAGACGGGCTGCTATGGGATAACAATGACGGTAATAATTATAAACTCAGTCATGAGCCGTTAAAGCTGATGATTCTTAATTTGCATTGTTATCAAGAAACTCAGCAAGATGAAAAGTTTAGCCAAATAGCCAAAGCCATTGATGAGTTGGCGGTTGATATCGTTTGTTTTCAAGAAGTCGCTGAGCTTTGGAATGAGGGCTTAGGTAATTGGCAAACTAATTCAGCTAACATTATTAATGATAGACTTAAACATGCCTTTTATCTTTATAGCGATTGGTCGCATTTAGGTTTTGATAAATATCGTGAGGGCGTGGCTATTTTAAGTCGATATCCCTTGCATAATCAGGCCGCTCGGTATGTTTCTGAGAATGAAAGCATCTATAGCATTCATGCTAGAAAAGTTATTATGGCGCAAATTAAGGTGCCTACTATGGGTTTGATTAATGTGTTTTCAGCCCACTTAAGTTGGTGGGAAGATGGTTTTGCTCATCAATTTAACACATTGAGTTCATGGGCCAGTGAGGTTCAAGACCAATCGGTCTTAGCAACCTTACTGTGCGGTGATTTTAATATCACCAGTACCTCAGAAGGCTATCAATTAGTGGTCAATGCTAATCAATATGACGATCAATTTTTAGCCGTACAAGATCAACATCTGTTTGAAAAAATATTTAAGGTGAATGACGCTTACTGGAGCAACACGCATACTGATGATTATCGTATTGATTATGTTTTTATGAATAAAGCCAGTGAGTTAAAGGTTAAATCAGCACGCGTGTTATTTACTGATGACGATTATGGTAAGGTTTCAGATCATTGTGGTTATCTAATGAGTTTTGAACCTAAATAATAGCAAGTATTCAGTCACCCCTCTTTGAAAATAGGAGGGGTATAAGTTAAGCTTCCATCTTAAGCTGGTAGCCACCATAATCTAGTCATAATAGGAGATGATATGTCCCACGCAGAACACTACGCCAAGCCTGTGCATGGGCATTTAGGTGGCTATTTTCAACGGGTTAATGATTTTAATCATACCTTTGATTTACGTTGGGGAAAAATAGAGTTTGATGTGCATTTTGGTGTGCAGCTCAACGTCAAAGTAGTCCTTAAGGTTTATCGAGAACAGGGCAACTGTGAAACTTATTTAATTGATACGGATGCTTATAATATTCAATGGGATAGACATAAGCGTAAAACCCGAGACTTTTATATCTTACCGTTCTCCAATCATTTTGGGCCCATTACCTGCGTTAAATTTGCCTATCTAGTGCATTTGCATGAACATTCTCTAACCTCTGAGTTTGATTATGTCTTTATGGATAGGCTACAGGTACAAAATGGGCATGACCAAAATCGTCTGATTACCAATGACGAGCGTACCGCCAATAGTTATCGCAGTTATGAACTTAATGCGCAAGAATTACAGTGTGATGTAGATTGGTATAACCAGCATTTTGATGATTTAAAGCTCACGCCTAAGTTTACTAAAGGTCAGCAATATCATCCTTATCATCCCAAGCGCTATATTCACGACCATATCGATAAAGTTATTCACAGTCGTAGGCAAGATTCACAGCGACTTTGTACGATTAAGGTGAGTGTCGATTGTATAGACGATACGGATTTTATTAATCATTTAATCTTTGCTAGTCAAGAAGGCGTCTTAGTTCAGTGTATTGTCGATTGGCGAAAAATGACGCTGACCAATAGCGATAATTATGCACGTTTAAAATGCGCTAACATTGAATTGCTCGGGGTATTTTGTACGCCCCAGCATCATCTGATTGAAGTTGAACCCGATATGCACACCAAATTTGTAATCTTCAACGATGAGGATTGTATTTTAGGTTCCTTTAATATCACTTTTGATCGCTGGTGGGCAAACTGGGAGTCGGGTATGACTTTTCAGTCTAAAGGCGTGTGTAGGTTGTTAGACAATATATTTCAAAGTCAACGCGGTGGCGTTAATCAACGCTACGGTATTGATCCCTTAAGTCACTTTAACCTGCTCTATACTTTTGGTAGGCATGTGATGCAAAACGGTCAACTCTATCGTCCCCATCATGCCATTTTGGCTGAAATTCATAGAGCTAAGCATTCCATTAAGCTGTGTTTATTTCTAATGGGCGATTTATTAGGGGATTATCATGATAGCGTGGTTGATGCGCTTATTCAGGCACATCATCGTGGGGTTTATGTACACATCTTATTCAATGGTCATTTAGCCAGACAAGGCCGTATAGGGCTGGAGCGCTCTATGCATGATGAGCTTAATCGGCCATTACTTCCTGCGGTGCAGCGCTTAAGAAATGCCGGCATTGGGGTGGGCTTGGTTTATGGACTCGATGATCACCCTGTGCCTTATTCACCGATTCATTCTAAGTATTGTATTATTGATGACGCTATTGTAATAGAAGGCAGTTTTAACTGGTATAACACCTCGGTTTTTTCACATGATCTATTGGTGGTGGTTAATAACTACGGGGTCGCTGAACCTTATCGCTATGAGTTTGAACAAATACAGCAATCATTTAGAGTGTATTATTAAGATTAGTCACTGCGATTACGTGGCTATCAACTTACATAAAGACATCACTACAAAGCGTGACGGGGTTTATAACCCCGTTACTCACGTTTGAAGGTTGTCGAGCATCATATCGTGGCAACGATAAAAACCCGTCCCGAGCGGGGATTTCACTACCGTTTTTTCCCGTCTTAAGTTGGTAGCCATCCTACATAAAGACATTACTAAGATTTAAGGCCAATTAATGACCACTCATCACCATCATCACCATGCTCATAGCGATAATCATCAACAGCATAATGATCTAAATAAACAAGGATTGGCATTTGCCGGTGCTATTATCTTAAACACGGTATTTCTTATCATCGAATTTAGTTACGGTTTTATCGCTAATTCAACCGCGTTAATGGCTGATGCCGGCCACAACTTATCTGATGTCTTAGGTTTGTTGTTGGCGTGGGGCGCGGCAATACTGTCTCGTAAGCTTCCAAATGAGCGCTACACTTATGGTTTACGTAGTACCTCCATTATGGCCGCATTAGCAAATGCCATGTTTCTATTGATCGCTTGCGGCGCTATTGCTTGGGAGGCACTACATCGCTTCTCACAACCACCCTTAGTCGCTGGCTTAACCGTTACGGTGGTCGCAGCTATTGGCATTGTCATTAATGGTTGCTCCGCATGGTTGTTCGTTAAAGGAAGTTCGCATGATTTAAATATTCGTGGGGCTTTTTTGCATATGGCCGCTGATGCCATTGTATCCTTAGGGGTGGTATTGGCGGGTATCGCTATGTTATATACCGATTGGTACTGGCTAGATCCAGCCATCAGCTTACTGATTGTGATGGTCATAGTCATCAGTACTTGGGGACTGTTACGCGAGTCCATGCAACTGGCCTTGGTCGCTGTTCCTGCACATATTGAGGTGTCGGAGGTGATAACGTATCTACGCCAATGTCAGGGAGTGACAGACATACACGATTTGCATGTCTGGGGCATGAGTACCACTGAAAGTGCGTTGACGACTCATCTAGTTATGCCAGCGGGTTACCCAGGCGATGCTTATATGGATGCTATCGTTAAGACACTTAAAGAACGCTACTCTATACAGCACTGTACCTTGCAAGTAGAACAAGGTACCACCCATCATGCTTGCGCGTTACATGCTAACAGCACAGCACACCCCCACTGAAATTATAATAATGAGCACTAAAACCACCTTGAGCCAGATTCCTTCGAGTATCTGGATGCTAGGCTTTGTCAGCCTACTGATGGATATTTCCTCGGAAATGATTCATAGCTTACTGCCCCTGTTTATGGTCACTACACTGGGCGCTAGCGCTTTTGCGGTTGGTATGATTGAAGGGGTGGCCGAAGCTACGGCGCTGATGATCAAGGTGTTTTCAGGTGTATTGAGTGATTATTTGGGTAAACGCAAAGAACTGGCTTTGTTCGGCTATGCCTTGAGTGCTTTGACTAAGCCGTTATTTGCAATCGCGCCTAATCTAGGAATCGTACTTAGCGCTAGATTATTGGATCGTGTTGGCAAAGGGCTGCGAGGTGCACCGCGTGATGCCTTGATAGCTGACATAGCACCTGCTCATTTGCGCGGTGCAGCCTTTGGATTACGGCAATCCTTAGATACCGTTGGTGCCTTTTTGGGCCCTTTGTTAGCCGTCGCTTTGATGCTGCTGTGGGCCAATGATTTTCGTGCGATATTCTGGGTGTCTGTGATTCCTGGGTTGATGGCTGTCGCACTGTTGTTGTTCGGTGTTCATGAGCCCAAAAACCCTGAGCCTGTTAAGCGCTCAAATCCGATTAACAAAGACAATCTTAAGCGTTTAGGGACGACCTATTGGTGGGTAGTCGCTATGGGCGCAGTATTTACCTTAGCACGCTTTAGTGAGGCTTTCTTAGTGCTGCGGGCTCAGCAAGGCGGCATTCCAATGGCGCTAGTGCCGTTGGTTATGGTGGCTATGAATCTGATTTATGCGCTGTCCGCCTATCCCTTTGGCAAACTCTCTGACCGCATGAGTCATACCAAATTGCTAGCACTCGGCTTAGTTATTCTGATTGCTGCTGATCTGGTATTAGCGATTAATGATCATTGGCTTGTGGTGGTAACGGGGGTGGCTTTATGGGGCGTTCATTTAGGTATCACCCAAGGTTTATTAGCACGAATGGTGGCTGATAGTGCGCCCGCTGATTTACGAGGTACGGCCTATGGTTTTTTTAACCTGATGAGTGGGATTGCTTTGTTGATTGCCAGTGCTATGGCAGGATGGCTTTGGGATCAGTTTGGGCCAGCATTTACATTTTATGCAGGAGCAGGATTTTGTGTCCTGACGCTAGTGGGCTTAGTTTTTCAGCCACGTCATCACATTAAAGATTAAACAGTATAACTAAAATGGCGCGCCCGGAGAGATTCGAACTCCCGACCGATCGGTTCGAAGCCGATTACTCTATCCAGCTGAGCTACGAGCGCTTAATTTATTCGCTGCTATCTAAGTCTGATAGCGGAAAGATTGCTACTATAACCGCTAACCCCTATCGTTGTAAACTCCTACCTGATTTAAAACGTTATACTGGGTGTGATTAAACGTAAAAAAAATGTGCGTGACGTCAATGTTCAAGGTTAATCGTTCACTTGTGACAGCATTCTCCTAAGTGCAGACAAAAAGAGAAGGGCGGCTACCAACCTCAAACCGTCCCGCTTTAAGCTAATTATACGTAGGTTGGGATGAGGTACAAATCCCAGCATTTAGAACTTTAAGTGGTTAGCCACACTATTAAGTAAACCGTTATATCATGCTAACGGATGATTACATGCTAACGGAGGATATGAGAAAATGAAACACAAATAATAACAATAAATATAAAAAATGAATACTTTAATCAATCCGCGCTTACTTGCATCACAGCATATTTTTATAATAGATGACAATGCATCTATGACTAAACTTTTAAAGATCATGCTCACTCAAATGGGTTATTTAACCTCTGTTTATAGCAATGCCATTGATTTTTTAAATGTAATGCCGGATGTGGACTGCTCAATTCTCATTACTGATATGAATATGTCCCAAATGACTGGTATTGAACTACAAGTTGAATTAGGTCGTTTAGAACGAACTATGCCGGTCATTTTTATCAGTGGAGAGGCGACCGTGCCCCAATCCATTGCCGCCTTAAAGCAAGGGGCGGTGGATTTTTTACTCAAACCTATCAATAAACAGCAATTAAAAGCGGCAGTAGAATCTGCTTTTGAAGCAGAAGTACAAAAGAGGCTATGTGCAAGCAATAAAGCATCCCTAGTATCAAGGTTACAAATTCTATCGCCGCGTGAGCGAGAAACCTATGAGCTATTGATTTTGGGCTATAACAATAGCGAAATACTTGAAGCCTTACACATCTCTCTACCAACAGCTAAGCAATATAAAACGGCAGTGATGCGTAAGTTAAACGTAAATTCTTTAGCAGAACTCATTAATTTAAAACAGCTATCATGAAGCACATCATGATGTGCCTGATGTGGTTAATGCTGATGACAACAAAAGTCTCGGTTGCCGTAGCCGATGATTATGTAGAGCTTAGCAACACAATGCCACCCTCCATTTCACTGACGCCTTATTTGGGTCTGTTAGAAGATGCCAGTCAACAATTAACGCTCGCTGATATACAACAAGCCCCCCTGAGTACCGATTTTAAAACAAATCGCTCCCCCAATAAATCTATCAACTTATCTTTTACCTCGTCAGCCTATTGGCTACGCTTAATCTTAAAAAATAGCAGTGACCTGCCTATTGAAAGAATTATTGAACTTAATTACCCTTTAATGAAAAACATAGATTTTTATGGGTCGATTAACCAAAAAGCTCATCAAACTATTCATACTGGCTATGCCAAGCCTTATGAAAACCGCGCCTATAAAAGTAGTATTTTTGCTTTTCCAATACAAGTTCCTGCGCACAGTCAGCAGCTTATTTATTTACGCTGTGCCACGCCTAATGCATTTTTCATAGAGGCCAATTTATGGGAGTCTATGGCATTTCAAAAGAAAGAGCTTAATTATTATGCTTTTCAAGCCTTCTATTTTGGTATTGTGGTGATCATCTTCTTGTTTAGTTTAGGGTTGGCGATCGTTACAAAAGAGGCTAATTATTTTATCTACTTGGTCATGATTCTTTTTATGGCTCTTACCTTCTTATCTAATCGAGGCTTAGGCGCTGAATATATTTGGCCTAACTTGCCGTGGTTAACACAAAGGGGATCATTAATTTTTGGCTCATTGTATTTAGTTGCTCAATTAGTGTTTGTAAGTCGATTACTAAATACCCAGCAACTCATCCCTAGACTTGATTGGATGCTTAAGATGCTAATGGCCGTAGGATTTATAATGCCCGGATTAATTTCATTCAGCTTTAAATGGGCTTTTTTCGTTAATGTTATGTTTGCTGTTACCTCAGCTGTTGTCGCAGTCATTTTGCTGATCGCTTGTTTAAAAAAGCAACGCAATGCCTATTTTTTAAGTGTCGGTTTTTCTATGCTCATTGTTGGCATAATAGTACGTGAGTTGCACGTTGTTGCCCTCATTCCGAGTACTTTTTATACCCTAAACAGCATACAACTGGGCTCAGTGTTTGAGTTGGCAGTGATTACCTTTTTTTTAACCGATCGTTATCGATTGATTCAACATGATAAACAACTCAGTGATGAGCGCTTAAAACATAGCGATGTTAAATTAGCTGCTGAAATTGCAGCTCATAAAGCCGCTGTCACGCTTCAAATAGCCCTACAAGCCAGTGAAGAAAAGCTAAGAAATATTTTAGAAATATCGCCAGATGGTATTGGCATATCCAGCCTTGACGGCATTATTGAATTTGTTTCACCTAAAACCATCTCCATGTGGGGTTATACCAAGGACGAGTTTCTGGGCATGCATATCTTTGACGCGTTGGATGTCAGTTCACATGAAACCTTGTCAAATACGATAACCGAGTTATTAACAGGCCATAATTTGGGGGCTATAAGCTATGAGATGATCAGAAAAGATGGCAGTCATTTTATTTGCGAAGTTAATTGCAGCCTCATAGTCGATATTGAACATAAACCAGTCAGCGTTTTATATATACAGCGAGATGTCACCGAGCGTTCTAAAATAGCTTTCGAACTGAAATTAGCCAAGAATATTGCCGATCAAGCAAATCAAGCGAAGTCGGTTTTTGTCTCCCACATGAGTCATGAACTACGCACACCGCTTAATGTTATTTTAGGCTATTCTGAACTTCTACAAGAGGATCAATCACTCGCTACAGAGCACTTAGATTATGTGCAGGAAATTTCAAAAGGGGGGGAGCACTTGTTAGCGCTTATTAATCAGATGCTGGATCTGTCTCAAATTGAATCGGGACATGTCATTCTAGCCAAGCATCCAGAAAATATTTCTAGCCTCATTGATGAATGTTTGTTTTTAATAGCGCCTTTAGCTCAGCAAAGGGACATTAGCTTACGTTATCAAGCAAAACATCAGATTGTCACCATTTGCGATCGCACCCGATTTATTCAATTAGTGCTGAATTTACTCTCTAACGCCATAAAATATAATGTCAAGCAGGGTAGCGTCGATATTAGTCTTGAGCTAAATGACACGAAGCACTACACGATTCATGTCATTGATTCTGGTATAGGCATAGCCTCCGAACGACTGGCAAAAGTATTTGATCCCTTTGTGCGCTTGACGACGAGTGACGCTATTGAAGGAACGGGCTTAGGACTGAGTATTACCCAAGAATTGGTCACATTAATGGGCGGAACCATAGGCGTAAAAAGTGAGCAGGGAATAGGTAGTCATTTTTGGATTACACTGCCATTATTGATGCTTGCCCCTGAACAGAGTGCCTCAGCTATGCCAGCCCCCAGCACTTATCAACGCCCAGAAACATCGAGGCACTATCAGGTCTTATATATTGATGATAATGCTAAAAACTTGAAGTTGACTCAAAAGATGGTTAACGCCGTTTCGCATCTTCAATTGAGTACATTCCAAGATTCAAACCTAGCTATTAAACAGGCTTTGCTGCATCGTCCAGATATTATTCTACTCGATATTAATATGCCAGAAATGAATGGTTATCAAGTGCTGGCTGCACTAAAAGCCAATGAACAACTCAAGACCATTCCCGTAATTGCCTTAACCGCTAATGCGATGTTAAATGATATAGCGCAAGGACTAGCCGCCGGCTTTAATCACTACCTTGCAAAGCCCGTTAATCAAACCGTATTAATACAGACAATAGACCAGGCTCTTGGTTTAAGCATATAGGCGGTTGCGGCTTAGATTCCCGATGCCGGTCGGGGTTATAAACCCCGACCGAAACGTTTGAATGCTTCCAATGCCGGTCGGGGTTTGCAACCCCGATCGAAACGTTTAGATGCACCCAAACGGCGTTATATAAGCAAAAGTAGGGATATTTCTTCGGTGATCTTTCAAAGATAATAGCAATATCAAACGTTTGAGACGGGGTTGCAAACCCC
>CAIVYW010000328.1 GCA_903910205.1 uncultured Methylococcaceae bacterium
GATATTGCCATTATCTTTGAAAGATCATCGAAGAAATAGCTCTACTTTTGCTTATATAGCGCCGTTTGAGTGCATCTAACCGTTTCGGGCGGGGGTATAACCCCCGCCCGGCATGAAGCGTTAAGTTAAGCCTGGAGTAAAACAGCTTCAGCTGTTTTAGTGCAATAGCTAAAGCTATTGCACTCCAGCCAGTAAGTCGGGTTACGCTAGCGCTAACCTGACCTACTGGACTACCGCGTTTGTTTTTAGCTCGCGAGACGGGGTTTATAACCCCGTCTCAAACGTTTGATATTGCCATTATCTTTAGAAACACGCCTACTTTTGCTTATATAACGCCGTTTGGGTGCATCTAAACGTTTCGGGCGGGGGTATAACCCCCGCCCGGCATTGGATCGGGGTTGCAAACCCCGACCGGCATTGGGCGAAAGACTTTAGCCTTTCGCCTTACGCTATAAAAATAGTTTCATCACACCAGCTTTGCTTTTAGAAAACCGATGAGTTCCGCCAAGGGAATTTCTTCATTTTCTTGCGCCGTTCTGCCCTTATATTCAACTGTGCCGGCATCTAGGCCACGGTCACCCAAGATAATGCAGTGTGGGATACCAATCAATTCCATATCAGAAAACATAAAACCGGCACGGACTTTTCTATCGTCAAATAATACTTCTATACCTACGGCTTGCAGATCTTGATAGAGTTGTTCTGCGGCAACCTTTAGGCGTTCTGACTTATGCATGTTCATAGGACAAAGCGCGACTTGAAACGGCGCTAAATTGGCAGGCCAGATAATACCTTTGGCATCATGATTTTGTTCAATAGCCGCAGCAACCACCCGCGAAATACCAATACCATAACAACCCATCAGCATAATTTGATTTTTACCGCCTTCATTAATGACGCCCGCTTTCATTGCGGCGCTATATTTAGAACCTAACTGGAAAATATGGCCAACTTCTATGCCTCTAGCTAAGGTAATTTCGCCCTTGCCATCGGGACTAGGATCGCCTTCAACAACAGTACGAAGGTCTGCAACCTGTTCAGGCACTGGGCAATCGCGTTCCCAGTTAACACCTTGATAATGCTTGCCGTCACTATTAGCACCGCACACAAAATCAGACATCAGCATCACACTACGGTCGGCAATGATCGGTATCGTTAAACCTATTGGCCCTATAGACCCGGGCTTGCACTGACAAGCCGCCAAAATATCGTCTTCACTAGCAAATTCTAAGGGAGAAGCTACACCAGGTATTTTTTCGGCTTTAATCTTATTTAGCTCATGGTCGCCTCTTAATAATAAAGCCACGACGCCTTGCTCTTCACCTTTAACAATGAGTGTTTTAAGGCAAAGCGTTGCAGGTATGGCTAAGAATTGACTCAACTCTTCGATACTGTGTTGATTGGGCGTGTCAATTAGTGTTAGTTCAGTGCTTGGTAAATTACGAGTACCTGCCGGCATAACAGCTTCAGCTTTTTCCACATTGGCGGCGTAATCGCTGCTGGTCGAAAAGGCTATGGCATCTTCACCAGAATCTGCTAAGACATGAAACTCATGAGAGATAGCACCGCCTATCGAACCGGAGTCTGCAATCACGGCGCGAAACTTTAAGCCTAGTTGATTGAAAATATTAGTATAAGCCTGATACATGACATCGTAACTGGCTTGTAAGGACTCTTGATCCAAATGAAAAGAATAGGCATCTTTCATGATAAATTCACGCGAACGCATCACTCCGAAGCGAGGACGAATTTCATCACGAAATTTAGTTTGTATCTGGTAATAGGTAATAGGCAGTTGTTTGTAACTTTTGATTTCATTACGGGCTAAATCGGTAATGATTTCTTCATGAGTGGGACCTAAGCAAAACTCACGATCATGCCTATCTTTTAATCGCGCAAGCTCTGGGCCGTACTGCTCCCAACGTCCTGTTTCTTGCCAAAGTTCTGCCGGTTGCAGGGCAGGCATTAAGACTTCTAATGCACCGGCTCTTTCCATTTCATCGCGGGTGATTTTTTCAACTTTACGCAATACTCGCAGCCCTAATGGTAGCCAACTATAGAGACCTGCGGCTAGTTTACGAATAAGACCTGCACGTATCATTAATTGATGGCTGGCGATTTCAGCATCGGCAGGTGTTTCTTTTACGGTATTAAGAGGAAATTGGCTGGTGCGCATGAGAAATAGTAACGAGAAGTAAAAAAGGGCTATTTTACAGCTTTTTAAGGTCTTTCGCCTTAAAGTTCGAGGTCTATCAACTTAAGACGGGGCAGTGTGAATAATGTGATTGGGGAGTAGGTCGGGTTAGCGACAGCGTAACCCGACATTTCGACTAAGCCAAAACACTCGCGAGACGGGCTTGCAAACCCCGACTGGCATTGTTATAAAACCCGTCACGCTTTGGCAGATTTAAATAATAATTGTATGTCTTCGTTATTGGGTAACGAAGTCCTAGCGCCTAATTTTGTACAGCACCATGCGCCAGCGGCACTGGCATAGCGCAAAATATCAAACCAACTCATGTCCGTGCATAAAGCAGCAGCAAATGCACCATGAAAAGCATCGCCTGCCCCCGTGCTATCGACACAGGTGACTGGAAAAGCCGATAACGCACCTTGTTCTTGGCTACGTTTCCAAATTAGACCTTTTTCGCCTAGCGTGATCACTACAGTAGGCGCAAGATCGGCTAAACGCTGCAAGGCCGTTTCAATAGTACCTGCATATTGAATGGCAAATTTCTCTGAACACACCAGATAATCGACTTTGTCCATCAACGCTAAAGTTCCATCATGTAAAGAGCCTGCGTCGAGTACGCTGATGATCGACTTATCTTGGTAACTATCTAATAAAGCAAGCGATAACTGGGGTTCGTGTCCATCGAATAAAACCACTTTAGCGCTGATAGACGAGAAATCAATCGCATCAGCAGCCAATGCCTTGGTTTGGCTTTTGTAATTGATTAAAGCACGTTGCCCATCGGGCTTAACTAAGACGGTAGACAATGGGGTTGGAGAGCGACCTCTGATAATCAAATCGCTATGAACGCCCATGTCGAGTAATTCTCGATAATGGTGCTCACCATAAATATCTAAACCCAAATAGCCAGCATAGGCGGCTTTAAACCCTAGTTTGGCAACGGTGACCGCCGCATTAGCAGCAGGTCCTCCACCCATGCCGATAAATGCCGACGCAGACATTTTTTCATCAGCGAAGGGATGATGGTCTATTGAAAAGACCAGATCATAAGAGGCGTGACCTACACAAAGTACATCAATAGTCATCGTTTAATTAACACGTCATAACCTAGTCTTTACGCGCCTAAACCCTTTAATAAATCATTTTTAATATCGGTTATTGATTCCAACCCTACCGATAACCTAACTAATCCGTCTTTAATGCCAGCCGTCGCTCTTGCTTCTGGCGTTAATCGACCATGTGTCGTTGTCGCAGGATGCGTGATAGTTGTTTTAACATCGCCCAGATTTGCGGTAATTGAGATCATTTGAGTCGCGTCTATCACTCGCCAAGCGTGTTCTTTACCACCCGCTAACTCAAAGCTAACGATACCGCCGAAATGGCTTTGTTGACGCTTAGCTAATTCATGTTGCGCATGCGAGGCTAATCCGGGGTAATGAACTTTAGCAACGCTAGGCTGCTGCTCAAGCCATAGTGCTAAGTCAAAGGCATTATCACAATGCGCTTTCATCCTAACCGCCAAGGTTTCTAAGCCTGATAAAAATACCCAGGCATTAAAAGGACTCATCGTTGCTCCGCCGGTACGCAAATACGGGTAAATATATTTTTCTATGATTTCATCACTGGCGATAACGGCACCACCTACGCAGCGACCTTGTCCGTCTATATATTTAGTCGCGGAGTGGATGACAATATCAGCACCTAACTCAAACGGTCTTTGTAATACGGGGGTACAAAAACAATTATCAACAATGAGTAAGCAATTGTGAGCATGGGCAATATCCGCCAGCAGCGAAATATCGGCAATTTCAGTTAAGGGATTCGACGGTGTTTCTAGGAATAAAAAACGCGTATTCGGTTTAATGGCTGCTTCCCAAGCGCCAGTATCGATTAAATCGACAAAATCAGTTTCAATACCAAACTTACTAAAATAATTTTGAAACATGATGACAGTATTACCAAAAACACTGCGCGAACAAACAATATGATCGCCTGTTTTAAGCAAGCCCATACCCACAGCCATAATTGCAGCCATACCGGAGGCAAATGCTAGACAGCGCTCTCCTTTTTCCATCAGCGCCAGTCTTTCTTGAAAAGCATTGACGGTAGGATTAGTAAAGCGGGAATAAATATTACCGGGCTTTTGTCCAGTAAAGCGTAATGAGGCTTCTTCTGCACTTTTAAAGACATAACTAGACGTGGTAAAAATGGGCATACTGTGCTCATCTTCATGAGTACGCTTATGGCCCGCTCTTATAGCTTGAGTTTCTAGGGAGTAATCGTTCCAGTTTATGTCTGACATGGCTTAAGTATGTGTTAGCGATGAAGGTCGCTTGTAAATTTAAACTACAGAGACATCAAATCGTTAGATGTTTCTGTAGCCACTTAGGAATGTGCATAAAATAACTCCGGCAACTATGATTTTAAAAATCCCCCCCAACCCCCCTTTTTCAAAGGGGGGAGCTCGATGTTACTTGACTATATTATTTCGTGCTCGTTCCTTATCATTGATGATAATATTTTAGAAAACTAATCGTGATTTTGCATTTCGATGATAAAACTTTCTGAATTCCTTTCTTCTTGAGCACTATCATTTCTTAAGGCTTCAGTACGCTCTAAATAAGCATCATCAATGTCGCCGGTAATGTACTCTTTGCTAAAACAAGAGGTATCGAAATGTTCAATGTCTTGATTGCCTTTGCGTACTGCATCAATAAGGTCATTTAAATCTTGATAAATGACTTTATCAGCACCGATAGCCACACAGACCTCTTCTTCAGTGCGATTATGAGCGATTAGCTCATGAGCCGCTGGCATATCTATCCCATACACATTAGGATATCTTACGGGAGGAGCGGCAGAAGCAAAATAGACTTTCTTAGCGCCGGCATCGCGTGCCATTTGAATAATCTGTTCAGAGGTTGTGCCCCTAACGATAGAATCATCAACTAACAATACGTTTTTGCCATCAAATTCTAAGCTGATCGCATTTAGCTTTTGCTTAACTGACTTTTCACGCATTTTCTGGCCGGGCATGATAAAGGTTCTACCGATGTAACGGTTTTTAATGAAGCCTTCACGATACTTAACACCGAGTATATTTGCCATCTGCAAAGCCGCTGTTCTACTAGTATCTGGTATGGGGATAACCACGTCTATATCATGATCTAGCCATTCTCGCTGTACCTTTTTAGCTAATTTCTCACCCATACGTAAACGTGCTTTGTAAACTGAAATACGATCGATAATTGAATCAGGTCTGGCAAAATAAACATATTCAAAAATACAAGGACAATGATCCGTACTTTCAGCGCATTGTTTAGTGTGTAGTGTGCCGGATTCTTCTATAAATACAGCTTCACCTGGCTCTATATCTCTAATAAGCTCGAAACCTAATACATCGAGCGCAACACTTTCAGAGGCGATCATAAATTCAGAACCTTGTTCTGATTTTCGCTCACCGAATACGATAGGTCTAATACCGTGAGGATCACGAAAACCCAAAATACCTACGCCAGCAATCATAATGACAACCGCATACGCACCCCGACAACGACGATGCACACCTGATACCGCTTGAAATATATCGTCAACACTTAAATCGAGCTTACCTAAGCTCTGTAATTCATGGGCGAAGACATTTAACAACACTTCTGAATCAGAGTCGGTATTAATATGGCGCTGATCTTCTAAAAACAACGCTTGTTTTAATTCTTCGGTATTCGTTAAATTACCGTTATGCGCTAAGGTCAATCCAAAAGGAGAGTTCACATAAAACGGTTGAGCTTCAGCAGAACTGGTGCATCCAGCCGTTGGATAGCGAACATGAGCTATACCCATATTGCCTTTTAATTTAAACATTTGGTCATCGGTAAAAACATCACGAGTCAAGCCATTGTCTTTTCGTAGATGTAATCGTCCGCGCTCACAAGTGACAATGCCGGCGGCGTCTTGGCCTCGGTGTTGCAAGACTGTCAGAGCGTCATAGAGCTCCTGATTAACAGCTTGATGAGAAACGATAGCAGCAATACCGCACATTATTTATTACCTGTTGTAAATGATGAGATAGAAATTTATATTGGTGCGAGTTACTCTGCACCTTTAGGTTGTTAGCCAGCATTGCATACAATAAGCGCTGGCTAATCATAACCTTACCCTCTCTAATAAGAAGCTAAGCTATTGTAATCGACATTAAAAGCGATGAGTGGATATCAGGTATCGTTGTAAATCATTCATCGTATTTAGAGTAATGAACATTATTTGGTAAGTTTAGATGAAATTTTATCTCGCAACCCAATTGCAGATAATTGAAAAGGAGGTAATGCCGTTGATTATGTCCACCAAAGTTCTTTAGGTAGATTGGTGAGTCCTGCAAACAGGATGACGATTACAACAACGATCATTCCCTTTATTAGCTGCCCACTATCATGCCGAATAAACGATCAATAAATCTCGATGAGTATTATTCAGCCGTCAGAAAAGACGATATTTTTTGAGCATCCAATTTTGCTTTCATTTCCAATCCGCGCTTCTTATCAAGAGTGGGCCCTACTTTTATACGATATAAGGTTGTGTTGGCGGCACTATTAATGGACTCTAATATGGCTGGAAAGCCTTGTTTATGTAAGGTCTCCATCAACGACATTGCATTTTCTTTTTTACTAAAAGTGCCTGCCTGAAGATACCAGCGTTTTAAATCAGAACTTGGATTTATCGGTTTAGGAGCACTTTCAATTGCTAATGTTTGTACTGGCGCAATCTGCTTAGGGATACTGTTTTCAGTTTTCTTTACCGTTTTTATAGGTTTTTTTATATTGCTATTTGACGATGAAACTGGATTGTCTTGCTTAGCTGTACTCGCTGTTTCTTCTGGCTCCATGACCAGCCCATCATCTATAGGCTCATCGAAGGCTGGTGAATTACTGTCTGTAAGCTCCATCTCTTCTTCTGTATTGATGGCCGCTTCAGAATCTGTATCTCGCTTATTTAAAATCTGGGCTGCATTGCGAGGTAATTTATTAGCCGATTCTTGCCCTGTGTTAATAGGTGTTTCGGGTACCGTTAATTCACTGACTGTCTGAGCACTATTATCGACAGGATCATCAAATATCATAGGGATAAAGATAGCAGCAAGCGAGGTCACCACGACGGCACCAATTAAACGTTGTTTTAATTCTTGATTCATTTTTTCAACTCACACTTTTCGAATTCATTTAAACAATCAGATATTAAAAAGAAAGATCCAAAAACCAGCAGTAAATCATCTTGTTGCGCTTGGTTTTTCGCAGCATTAAATGCTTGGGTAAAACCAGTATAGCCGAAAGATACCCGATTAACCGAGCTACGTGAAAAAAAATCACGCATCATCGTTTCCGTTGCGGCTCTTGGATTTGCTAAGGGTACAAAGAACCAGTCGTAAACCACAGGATTCATGATTTCTAGAACAGTTGCGATATCCTTATCCTTCATCATTGAAAAAACAGCACGTATTCTTTTACTAGGAAAAGTCATGAGTAAATAATCAAGTAATGTTTTAACGGCTTCAGGATTATGACCTACGTCCAACAGCACAGGAATTTTATCATTAATTAATTGAAATCGACCGAGTAATTGACTATTTTTCAACCCAGATCGAATTGATTCATGACTAACCGGTAGTTTTTTTGCTAATAATTCCACCGCTAGAATAGCCGCTGAAGCATTTCGATATTGATGCTCGCCTTTTAAACCGGGCTCAGGAAGGTCACTAATGTGTGTGTTTTCAGAAAACCAATCCCAAGTTGTTATTTGTTTTTGGTAATGAAACTCTTTGTTAATACAAAATAAATGAGCCTTTTTATCAACGGCACATTGCACTAAAGATAAGGGCGGCTCGCAATCGCCAATAATAGCGGGGGTATTAGCTCGAAAAACACCTGCTTTTTCTTGAGCGATGCTACTACGGGTTGCACCTAACCAATCGACATGATCAATACCAATACTGCTGATCAACGCGATATCGGGATCAATAATATTAACGGCATCCAGTCGCCCCCCTAAACCAACCTCAAGCAATTGTACATCTAATTCTGAACGTCGAAATATGTCCAGCGCAGTCAGTGTACCAAATTCAAAATAGCTTAACGAAGTATCACCTCGCACCGATTCTATTCTTGCAAAAGCCTCACAAATTAACTCATCGGATACAGGCTTACCGTTTATTTTTATTCTTTCGTTATATTTAAGTATATGTGGAGAAGAATAAGAACCTACTCGGTAGCCTTGGGCTTTATATATATTCTCAAGATAAGCAATACAAGATCCTTTGCCATTGGTGCCGGCAACAGTAATAGTCAGTAGTTTGATGCCATCGGGGTTAAGCGCCTGATATACACGAGCAACGCGTACCAAACCCAAGTCTATCGCTAAAGGATGTAAGCTTTCCTGCCAATCTAGCCAACCCTTTAATGAATCAAAGTTCATCATAAAAGGATTACTGAGCTATTCCTGATCAATCGAGACATCGACAATGGTTTCAACATCGAGATCAGCTTCTACGGCAAGTAAAGTAGGCATCACTGAAACCGTTGTTGCTGTTCTGCTTGCCATGAGTAGCCCCAAAATACTGGCTATTTTATTGCGCATTTCACGCCTGTCGATAATCATATCAATTGCGCCATGCTCTTGCAGAAATTCGCTACGCTGAAAACCATCAGGTAATTTCTCACGTACCGTCTGTTCAATGACTCTAGGACCTGCAAAACCAATTAAAGCATTAGGTTCGGCGACATTAATATCACCCAGCATCGCTAAACTAGCAGAAACACCCCCCATAGTGGGATCTGTCATAAATGAAATATAAGGAATTCCCAGCTGAGACAAGCGCGTTAATGCCGCACTCGTTTTCGACATTTGAAACAACGAAAACAAGGACTCTTGCATTCTGGCTCCGCCACTCGCGGTAAATACAACAAAAGGCACGCCTAATTCAACACTCTTATTAACGCCGCGAACAAATTTCTCACCGACCACGGAGCCCATTGATCCGCCCATAAATTTAAAATCAAAAGCCGCAACAACAATATCACAGCCTTTAAGAGTGCCTTTCATAACCACTAAAGCATCATGCTCTTTAGTCTGTTTTTGTGCTTGAGCAATACGTTCTTTATATTTTTTAGTATCTTTAAATTTTAAAGGGTCAACCGGTTTAATGTTTTTTCCGATTTCTTCACGACCCTCTTCATCCAAAAACATATTTAAGCGAGTTCTACCTGAAATACGTAAGTGATGTTCGCATTTTGGACAAACACTGAAATTTCTTTCCAGCTCGGTATTATAAAGAATGGCATTGCAACTAGGACATTTAGTCCATAAGCCTTCTGGTACCGTACCTTTTTTATTAGAACCTTCTGTTCTAATTGTTTTTGGGAGTAATTTTTCAAACCAACTCATTATAGGCTCCGAGATGTTTTATAACGCTGAGTGACTATCTAATGCTAAGCGCATAGATGTTAATAACGCAACAATTTCATTTTTGGCAAGTTCTGGCTCATCTAAATGAGCTTCGATTTTACTAATCA
>CAIVYW010000329.1 GCA_903910205.1 uncultured Methylococcaceae bacterium
GCCTACCCGCTTATTTCACGGCCTATCTAAAGACAGCTTAGTTTACTTAAAAATGTTCTAAGCCACAGCTCTATGGCGTTTGCCAACTATTTTTTTTGCGTCACTTAAGCATATGCGCTATCGCACGGGCCTTATTCATACTAGGTTAGAGTTTTCTATAGGCTATTTTAGAAATACCATCGGCATAATTGCTCTTATTTCTGCCCTGCCAATAAGCCAAGGCCAATTCATGTGCTTGTTGCTGACACTCAGCTTTGCCTAAGAGCTTAAGCGCTACTGCTACTGTGCCGATGATAGAGCTTTCGGCAAACTCGTCTGCAACTAAGCCTTGCCAGATGAGCGCGAGTTGCTTAGGATTGAGTTCTTCGTCTTTGACATGGCGACGGGCAAATAAAGCCGGCCAGTTTTCGTCTAATAACTCACCGTAGTGTACGCTTTGCACTAAACAGTCCATATCAGGATTACGTTCGGTTTTTGTTGCGCAGGGTGAATGGAGTGCTGTGCAATAGGTGGTGATTGAACTTTAACAATGAACCATTAACAACTTAAATAGTGTGGTTTTGTGGAAGTGGCTTTAGCCACTGCTACGGCAACCCTTCAAATCCAAGCTATTAAACGACCATTCCTTAACTAATGAGTGACATCCTCTTGGTACTTGTTTGATGTCTTAATATAGCGAAGTGGAAGTTAAGATTTATGATGTTCTTGTAAGCCTCGATTACCCTGCGTTTCATCGAGGCCACTTGCTGCACAACATAACAATAGTGAGTAAATGTAGGATTTGAGCGAGCATTACCATTCGGCTTAATACGCTGCGCTATTGACGCCCTAGGGATTTAGGGTTACGCGTTATTAGCGTGACCTAACCGTAAAAGACAATTATATATTGGGAGGCTTAAGCTTCACGATATTAATATCCAAGTGGATCTTAGGAAACAATAAATTGTAACTCACTTAGTGGCAATAACCTTAATAAGGCTCTGTGCAATTAAATCTGAACCATAAAGAGAAAGATGAACAGTATCTCTATAGAGAATTACCTGATCTTTATTTGCATAACAATAATACTCATCACACAGTTCTTTAGCCGTATCGACAACTTTAACATCTGGATAATCTTTTAGCACATTAAAAACTAAATCCCTATAGGGCTTGGCATCTTGTTCAAAATCTTGTCTACTCATTCCACATAGGGAGCTTGGATCTTTTCTAGTAAGTTTGAATGGGCGAATATCAGTACATTTTTCTGGATTAAAATTAAGACGAGGAGTGCTGACAATAAAAATTACTTTTTTATTCGAACTAGTTAAAAATTGAAGTGTTTTTCTCATGCTTGATTCGAAAATAATACTTTTGTCATGTTGTGATACATCATCCAAAGAATATAAATCACCTAAATCCTGCAAGCCAGCTCAAGGTATTATAAATTAATCATTATATATCAATGATATAATATGCATATTGTGTATTTCATATGTCATTATTTTAATGAAAGCAAAGCTCTCAACAAAACAGA
>CAIVYW010000330.1 GCA_903910205.1 uncultured Methylococcaceae bacterium
GCTGTTAAGTGACCTTGAGACTTAATGCTATCCAATATCGTTTGTCGCCTATCATTGAGTTCGCGCAAATAAATTAAGCGCTCTTCAAGCTGTCTAAGCTGGGTATCATCTAAGCCACCGGTTACTTCTTTTCGATAACGAGAAATAAAAGGCACGGTTGCTCCTTCATCCAACAAGGTTACTGCAGCACTCACTTGTTGACTATTAACAGATAATTCTTCAGCTATGCGTTGGATTACGTCCATTTTTTAACTTCTTAAGGCGATTTAAAAGGGCTCTATTGTAACAGCTTCATCAGAATTATTACCTTCAGACATGACTATAAACAGTCAATTTATAGTCAATTCGCATAAACCGTATAGGTATTACTACGTATTGTTAAGCACTTTTTTTTCTATACACTGAGTTGCAACTATGAACATTGAGCCATACTTAAATTAACCCGAGGATAATCCTATGTCAGACGCTAACCTAAAGACGGGTCATGAACCCAATATATATCTTGATAGCAAATGCGTGTCTATAGATGACGAAGTAAACCAAGAATTCTTAGCAATGGCGACGCAGATCAACTTTCTTCATTATGAAGAGTTGATACTTAAAGCAAGAATACAAAAAGTGAATGAAATATTTAAACGGTAAGCACTCGTTCATCGGTTAAAAAGGGTGGCTATCAACTTAAAGCGGAACCGTTTAGCTTAAACGTTCACTTTTAAACAGAGTGCTCCTAAGCGTAGACAAAGAGCGAAGGCTTAAACCTAGCATCTGTCACGCCTTAAGTTGCTAGCCTCTTAGACTTAATGTTTCGCCTGCGCTGAAACTACCCCACTTTAAGTTGGTAGCCGACTAACTTCAATAACATTAAAGCCTATCAAACAAACCTAGAATAAAGCCTATAAGTCAAGTATAATTAAGCACAATAATTGTGGTCTTGGACGTGGCGCGTCTATTCTGATTCTCAGATCACCTCATTAGATAATTGCCATCTCTCTATGTGCTCTTAAATTGTAACGCCTATTATGACGATCACATCGCTCAAACGAGCATTCAAAAATTCATTTTCATACGAACCGATTATCAGCGGTATTGTTGTATTAATTAATGCCCTGCTCATTGGCGCCCTACTGATTGGCCAGCAACAATTAGCTTACTCAGTAACCCCCACTGAAATACTCTTAATCAGCACGGCATTAATTTGTTTCCTATTAACGCCGCTAATCAATCACAACTTATTAAATCCTTTACGCTTAGAAAACGCCCGATTACAAGCATTCCTTGATGACAACGGAGAGGAAAATCAACAACTATTTGATGCGCTAGATCATTATACGCCCATCAGTTTAGCGGATTTATCTGGCCGCATTATTTACGCTAATGCGTTGTTTTGTGAAATGTCGGGTTATAGCGCACAAGAACTTACGCATCAAGAATACAACATCATCAATCTTGAATATCAAAAGCCAAAATTCATGTTCGATGTATGGCGCACTCTTAAGCATGGGCAAGCTTGGAAAGGAAAAGTTCGCGATACCACTAAACACGGACGCGAATATTGGGCCGACACGACTATTATTAAAATGCAAGGCGCTGATAAGCCTAAGCAATATATTGCTATTCGTAGAGATGCGACCCTAGCTAAAAGAAATGAAGTTAAACAATCCGTATTACTACATTTACTTGATGCTAATACCGACATGCTGATGATCACCGATGCTGACGGCTATATCATCGCCATCAATAAAGCCCTCGCTCACTTTACTGGCTGGCAACAAGAGCAGCTGAGAGATCAATTACCTGAAATCATGAGGGCGGCTCATACCGATGAACACTATTTGACAGAGATGCAGAACTGTCTTCAACAAGGTGAAGCTTGGAATGGTCGCCTACTAAATCAACGCCCTAGCCAATGGTCAGTTTCCAACCCAACTGTCGATAGCGCAGAATATTGGGTGGATATTACCATTACACCGCTATTTAACACTAAGCTCGAATTTATAGGCTGCTTGCAAGTTCAGCATGACATCACCGCTATCGTATTAAAAGAGCAATCGCTGCTTTTAGAACATGCAGATAAAGCTATTTATTTAGAAATAGTGACTATTTTGCAGCAAATTCTGCCCTTAAAACGTCGATTTACTCAAGTTCTGGAATGCTTAATGCGTTTAAAAGGCTTAGGTCGACAAGTTAATGGCATGATCAAAGGCGGCATCTATATCAAAGAACCCAATCAAGACTATTTACAGTTATGGGTACTACAAGGTGAGTTCAGCGATGCCTTTATGGATGATGAACAACTGGTCGTAATGGGTGAGGGTTTGTTTGGTGATACGGTTAAATCGCAACAATTAAAGCTCAGTAATGAATGCTTTTGTGATTTACATCATGAGGCTGTTTCTGATGACATGAAAACTCATGGCCATTACCTAGCCCCCATTGTTTCAGAGGGCAATACCTTAGGCTTACTTTTTCTTTATACCTATCCTTATCCCGTTGAAGCCCAGTCACGATTAGACTTATTACAAAAAGTCAGTGATCTATTGGCAACGGCTTTAATAAAAGAACCCCAGCATCCACTTGCTTAGAAATGAGCACGAAATAATGTAGTCAAGTACCATCCAGCTCATACTGGACGGGGTTATAAATCCCGTCTCGCGAGTGTTTTGGCTTAGCTTGATGCGTATGGGTTGCAAACCCCACCCCGCATGTAGATAACGTACTTTGAAACATTTGTGTATAACGATGAGCGCTGAGCTTGGGAATCTCGATGCGGCAAGCTCAGTGAATATTTCGCAAAAATAGCGCCCCTACGACTAACCCTTTATAATCATCCAAAAAACCATATTAATTATAAGCACTAAAATGAAAGCCTCGATACTGATAGCGACTGATAGCTCCAAAGATGCCCAATCGATAGAATGGCAACTGACCAAAGATCACAAAAAGATCTTTGTTTCAATACGCTCTAATTCACCGGTGAAAGATTTTGATGATCATAAGCCCAATATATTAATACTTGCCTTTGCCGATATGGCAAAGGCTGAAGCCTATTATATTGACCTCTATCACAATAGCAGTGTAATCGGCAGTTATCCACATAGAACCATTCTTTTATGCAATAAAGATGAGATAGAACAGGCCTTTCAAGCATGTAAACAAGACCATTTCGATGATTATATTCTATTCTGGCCGACCGCTGCTGATGCTAATCAACTATCTATGGCGACAGATCGTGCTTTGTTAAACTTGGAATCTGCTAAAGTTCATGCTGAAAATCGTGACATTAACAAGCTGTCTTTTCGACGTAGTAACCTAGATTCTAAATTTACTGATTACATCAACCAAGCTAAAAAATACATAACAGCCATCAATCAATTTCAGCAAGACCACGATTATCAGCATTTGACTGCTTTACTCCAAACCTTTTCACAGTTAACTACCTGGTTAAAGGACTTAAGTCCACAATACGAGCCTCATATTGAATCCACACGCCAATTAAAAAACTCAGCCAAAAAAATATCAGTGACCATTTTAGTGGTGGATGATGATAAATTGGCTCAAAATTTAGCCAAAGCGGCACTTGCTAACGAAAATTATAACGTCATGCTTGCCAGTAGCGGCTATGAGGCACTAAGATTATTGCGTAAGCATCACCCAGATCTTATTTTAATGGATATGAATATGCCAGAATTTGATGGCGTAGAAGTCACTCGTCGAATTAAAGCCTCAGCACTATTAGCCTCTATCCCTGTCATCATGGTGACGGGTAATAACGCCAAGGCAGATGTCATTAGCAGCTTAAAAGCGGGGGCTTCAGATTTTATCGTGAAACCGATTAGTCGTGAAATTTTACTCGATAAAATAGCCAAATTACTGCACTTAAGTAATGTTAACTATGTCACGCAAGAAACAAAAGAACCTCAAGAAACCCAAGAAACCCAAGAAACCCAAGAAACCCAAGAAACTCAAGAAACTCAAGAAACTCAAGAAACTCAAGATTCTGACTAGTTTTAATATAGAACATAATATTTAAGTGCCGGATCATCAAAGACCTAGCTTTTCTGGACAATAGCTCGCATGTAATTAAGCCCCCTCTCTTTGAAAAAAAGGGCTACCAACTTAAGGCGGGACAGTGTAAATAGTACATCGCTCCTACGCTCCGCGTCACTGCCATTAAGTTAAGAAAAAATTATGATAAAGCAAATACTTATGTTGATAAATCCCC
>CAIVYW010000331.1 GCA_903910205.1 uncultured Methylococcaceae bacterium
CTGTGAAGTGAACGGTGCAGTAATGTCGTCAGCAGCAGAAACCAGTTAGCAGTAGCGATACCTACTCACTCTTAGGAAACTAGGAATCCCCTTCCTTCAGGTGGGGGGAGGATGTCAAGACATAAAGTAACGGTTGTTGCATTACTGTTCTAGCGCAGAATGGGCTTATGTAGTTTACAACTAGGCATCTATCAGCCGCCCTCTGTCGCATACGCGTAAGCTTTCACGTAAAGAGAATTAGGCTACCAACTTAAGCGGGGCAGCTTAAGCTTAATGGTTCACTTTTAGACAAGGCTGTCTTAAGTTGGTAACCAAGAGTTCTAAGACTTATCTCTCTAAATATTATGCGTTGTAATGCTCATGCCTGCTTGCTGATATTGACGATAGCGATTTCTAGCGGCAGCTTTAGTGACTTCACAATTATCGAGTATTTCGAGTATACGTTTAGTTTTTGAGATCTCTTCAGGATATTTTGACGATAAATTAAACAGCAATAATTGCCAATGTTCTGGTGCTTTAATAGTGCCAATTAAAACAACCTTATCGGTACTCGGTGCTAGGCCTGTATATATTTCATGCGGAATAAAACTACCTGCCCGGAAAGTCCAGAGCAGGTCGTCTAAAAGCTGACTTTGTTCATCATTGTCGGTGAGTATATAACAGAATTGACCGCTGCGATAAGCTTTCTCGATGAGCTTACACGCAAACAGATAACGCTCCTGTAATAATGCCGATGACAATATATAAAAGCTAACTTCAGCCATAGGCCCTGTTAATTAGATATTGGCTTAATAACGGTACTGGACGCCCCGTTGCGCCTTTATTAGCACCTGTGCGCCATGCGGTACCTGCAATATCAAGATGTGCCCAATGAAAATTCTCAGCAAAATGAGATAGAAAACAAGCCGCTGTAATGGTACCCGCATCTTTACCCCCCACATTAGCTAAATCTGCAAAATTAGATTTAAGTTGCTCTTGATATTCATCCCACAAGGGTAAGCGCCACAAACTATCGTTTGCGGTAATACTGGCAGCGATTAAGCTATCGCATAATTCATCATTATTACCTAATAAACCACTAGGTACTCGACCTAGCGCCACTAAACAAGCACCTGTTAAAGTGGCTAAGTCGATAACGACATCGGGATTAAAGCGTTCTGCATACGTTAAAGTATCACAAAGCAGTAAACGGCCTTCAGCATCGGTATTTAACACTTCGATGGTCTTCCCTGCCATACTGGTTAAAATATCACCTGGCTTATTAGCATCACCATCAGGCATGTTTTCTGATGAAGGAATTAAGCCAATAATATTCAACGGCAACTGCATTTGAGCTGCAGCAAGCAAAGTACCTAAAACACTTGCACCACCGCACATGTCATATTTCATTTCATCCATGCCAGGGGCTTGTTTTAATGAAATGCCGCCGGCATCAAAAGTAAGACCTTTACCGATGAGTACGATGGGTTTGCTATTTTTTTCTCCGCCCTGATAATTTAGAGTAATTAATTTGGCGGGTTGACGGCTACCACGAGATACCGACAAGAAAGCGCCCATACCTAGCTTTTCCATATCGGCTTCTTCGAGAATACTTACCTCTAACTTAGTATAGGTTTTACCTAAGACTAAAGCCTGTTCCGCTAAAAAACTGGGCGTACAGATATTGCCTGGTAAATCTGCTAAATGTTTAGTCAGGTTTATGCCTTCTGCAATAGCCTTACCTTGTTGTAAGCCTTGCTCAGACAGTGTTAATTCATTGACTGCACTGGTAATAATAAGCTGCTTAATATTAAAGTCAGTTTCTTTATTCGTTTTACAGGTCGTAAATTGGTAAACAGTATCGCTAAATACTTCGATAATTTGTCTGGTTTTCCAAGCGTTATCAACTTCACTGACGGCACAGTCGGCTAGATTACAAACAACGGTACTTATCGTCGTCTTTTTTAGGCCACTAATCGCAGCAAGCAACGCCTTACGAAAACTTTTAGTGGTTAATGGCTGATTTTCACCTAAGCCAACTAACAAAATACGAGCAATCGTATTGCTAGGTACTGCATTTATTAATACAGTTTCACCATTTTTACCAGCGATGTCACCCCTCGCCATGATCTTTTTAAGCAACTCTTGAGTACTTTCATTAAGTGTCTTTGCTGATACGCTAAGTTGCTGATCCTGATAAACACCCAGAATAAGACAATCACATGATATTGTATCTAATGGCGAGGTCTCTAAAGAATAATCCATATCTTAACTCATAAATAATTGCATAAATAAAATGCTCATAATGACAGGGAAAAATACCTTCCTATCAAGGCCAAGCGACTAATGCAGAATTATACAACCAATAAAACAGTCGTCGCGTTTTTTTAAACAGAAAAGCCAATCTGAATAGCATTTAAGGTCTAATTTAAAAAATAATTCGATTAAGACTAGTTTATTTTTTTTTCTGCTATATAATAGCCAGCTTATCAACGTTATCGAAGCCTCGGTGGCGAAATTGGTAGACGCAAGGGACTTAAAATCCCTCGTTCGTAAGGACGTGCCGGTTCGACTCCGGCCCGAGGCACCATATAAATTAAGAGCTTATGCGACCTGCTAAGCTCTTTTTTTATGCCTAAAATTTACAGATCAACCTCTGGTCAACTTTTAAAAGCACTCTATTCGCTCCTTTCAATAATACTTACTTAAACTTTAA
>CAIVYW010000332.1 GCA_903910205.1 uncultured Methylococcaceae bacterium
AACCTGGTAGCAATTTTTACTCAGAGATGGATTATTGGTTTTACGAAAATTTTAAAGATCATAAACTATATCGTAGCTGGGAAGCAGGCCTGAACTTTGTGGAACACAATATTGATCCAAAATACTTCAACAGAGAATTTGGTCGTGCAGTAGGTTTTGTTGGATTTTTAAGCCCGTTTTATTACATAGGCAATGTAGTTAACAATCATCTAGGCGGCATTAAGTTTGCCCCAGATATACCAAATAAATTTTAAAGGAAAATTAGAATGAAAAAGTTTTTAGCAATTTTATTATCAACTGTGGCTCTGTCTGGTACAGTAAACAAACAGCAGATTGGAAGAAATTGGCCACCGGAATTTCCTTAAAATAAAAAATAAAGTATAAATAATTATAGCAACGCCGACAGTCAGGTTGACGTCAGACGCTTAGGGTAGCAAAACCCTTTTACTACTGTGTTACATGTAGAACGCCAGCCACAAATACCAAAATAAAAAGGAAATTCCAATGAAACAAACCACAAAAATCCGCTGGGTAATTGCACACGAACCATTGAATCTATTCACACGTGCCGCCAAAGACTTTCAAGATCATTTAAACGCTGTATTAACTGCTGATCAGCAAGTTGAAGTAGAAATCATGACTTTGACAGAATATAGTCAACGTTATAACAATGGTATTGTAGTTACCAAACACGATTTGCTAGATTTGATGGAAGACGGCAAAATTGAAATGAGCCAAATGTACACAACTTGGTTAGCTGAACATTATGAGAATGATTTCTTAGCTTTAGATTTACCATTCTTGTTTACCGACCATGACCATGCTACTCGTGTATTAGAAGGCGAAGTTGGCGAAACATTATTAGCCAAGTTAACAGACAAAAGCAATGTACGTGGACTAAGTTTTACATACAGCGGCGGTTTCCGTCAGATGATCAGCAACAAAGAAGTCAGTACATTAGCTGATTTAGTTGGTACAAAGCAACGTAGTAATCGTAACCCAGTTGCACAGGCAACATTTAAAGCATTGGGCTTAGATGCTGTACCAAGCGAACTTGAAGAAATTCGCGACAATATGCTTGCTGGTATGTTTGAGGGTGCAGAAACCAATTACCCACGTATCTATCCATTGGGCCAAAACGAAGTTACAAAAACTGTACTTGATACAGAACATAGCTTGTTTTTAACAACCATGATTATCGGTGATCGTTTCTGGGAATCGCTAGGAGCCAACGTACAAGCTGTTATCAAGACAGCCGCAATTGAAGCCGGTCGTGAAGAACGTGCTGAAACTATCCGCGACGGTGAAGTTGCTAAACAAAAACTAGTAGCACAAGGTGCAACAATTAAAACATTGAGTGCAGAAGAAAAAGCATGGGCGATTGAACAAACTGCTGTAGTGTATGATCAATTCCGTGACACATTTACTGCTGGATTAGTTGATAAAATTAAAAAATCTTAATAAGATTATTTCGCAATAGTAAAGGAATGGACAGGTTAATCTGTCCATTACCTTTTATACAATAAATATTTTTCAATGTCACAAACCCTAACTGGTATCGAACAAAATCCTAAACTAGGATACTACAAAGTCGCTGATCAAATATTTTATTCTAAGCCAGCTGCCTACATCCACGGTACCACACATAACAGTACACCAGTATGGAATTTTAACGACGTGCCCTATGCCAAACACGATTGGACAGAAGAACCAGAAATTGGTATACAGGAATTGTATAGACAACGAGCTTTACAGATCAGAGAAAAATACGATTATATTATTTTAAATTGTAGTGGCGGAGCAGACAGCACCACCGCGGCTTTTGCCTTTTTACTCAACGGAATACACCTAGATGAAATTGTATTCAAGTATCCAAAAATGGGCGAAAAGGATCAAGCAGGAGATCCCTGGGACACACGCTGTGAAAATACCTTAAGCGAATGGAACTTTGCCGGCAAGCCGTTATTTGACTGGATACAAACCAATTACCCAGATACAAAATTACGTGTACACGATTTCAGTGAAAACATGCTTGAACAAGAAACTACTAGAGATGAGTCGTGGATATTCCGCACCCAAAATTATTTTCAACCTACACACGCAGACAAGCATGATAATTTTTATGTTAATGATCATGTAAAACTATACGACTCAGGCAAACAAATATGCCTGTTATACGGCATAGATAAGCCTAAAATCACAATTATCGACAATCAATGGTACTGTTATTTTCAAGATACTCCAGCCAACTACTCTAACCCTTATATTGGTGCATATAACAATTTAACCACAGAGCTATTCTTCTGGACTCCGGACATGCCTGAAATATCTATCAAGCAAACACACCTAATCAGACGTTGGTTTACATTACCAGAAAATAGACATCTACAACATTTAATTTTACACGCATTTAAAAATCCTATACAGCGTACAGCATACGAAAATATTATCAAACCGATTATCTACCCAGACTATGATCCCAGTACCTGGCAAACAGCCAAATCTGTTAAGGGATTTGATTGTGAAATGGATCAATGGTTTTTTACAAACTTTAAAGATACCAGATTGTTTCAAGTATGGGAAGCAGGCATTGAATTATTAATTGATAAAATAGATCCAAAATACTTTAGTTATCAGATGGGCAAACCTTACGGGCTAACCACGTGTCTGAGTAAATTCTATTACGTGGGCAACAATGATCATGTCAATACACCGGCGTTTAAAAATAGATCGCATTTGCAATCAGTTGGGCCATACATTGCCATACCAAATAAAAAAATAAAAAAGATATCAGAATGATAGACATAACCGGCATCGAAGAAAATCCCAAGGTTGGCTATTTTAAAGTGGGAGATTGAATCTTTTATTCTAAACCACAAGCCTATGTATATGCAACTGAGGTGGGAATTGATCCGGTGTGGAATTTTAACGCGGCAAAATTTGCTGGGCTAAACTGGACAGTTATGCCCGAAACACCTATTAGAGATCTGTATCGTTTGCGAGCTCAACAACTCAGAGATCGTTACGATTATATCAGATTAGAGTGTAGTGGCGGTGCAGACAGCACAACAGCGGCATTTGCTTTTTTACTTAACGGCATACATTTAGATGAAGTAATATTCAGGTATCCCAAGTCAGGAGAAAAAAATGCAGTAT
>CAIVYW010000333.1 GCA_903910205.1 uncultured Methylococcaceae bacterium
AACCATATCAATTTACTTGGTGAAAAAGAAAGATACTTTTCGTGTAAGCTGCCTATCATTAAATTGCCTTCTGGAAAAAAATCGATCCTTTTAAATAAACTAAAATGCGAACGATGGTGGTTCAGAAAATTAAATAAAAAAATAAATCAAGAGCGTGAATTGCTAAAAATTGCTATCGGTGTGGTTTGTTTTAAAAATCAAGCCTACGCATCTAATGAGACTGTTAATGCTTACACTCGTAAAGTAGAGGCTGAAAAAAAATACCTATCGACTCTGTCGTTTAAATGCAAAAATACAGGTGTTAATATTTGTCTTTCTGATTTGAAATCTAGCGATCAACGTAGATTTTCTGAATTTATAGTTACGTCGAAAGGTATAGAAAAAAGAGCTAAATCTTTGGGTCTTATTGCGTCGTTGCTTACATTAACACTTCCCTCACAATATCATCCGAATCCTGAAAATGGTGACAGTTCATTATGGCAAGGCTATACCCCTGAGGATGGTTATAACCAGCTAACTTGCCTTACTAATCGATTTAATAAAATGATCCATAAGGCTGGTCTTTATGATAATAGTGGCTATTATTCAATAAGGGCAATTGAGATACATCATGACGCTACCCCACATTTTCATGTTCTAATTTTTTATAGACCAGAATATAAAAGTATCATTAAAAATGCCATAAGATATCAGTTTAGTGATGACTATTTCAGTGACAAATCAAAAGGATACAACTGGATTGACATTAATGAAAGCAAAAGCTCGCCTGTCTATTATCTATGTAAGCAATTTACTTGTTCAAATGGTGATGAAAAAAGTAAAGAAAATATTAGAATTTCTGCTAACAAATATATTTGGAATATTAAAAGCTTTGAGCTTACCGGATTACCAGGTGGAACAAAAACACTCTGGAAAAATCTTAGAAAGAGCAAGGCTGATATCGGATTGAATGCCGTAGAAAAAAAACTACAGAAGTTGGCAGTAAGTAACGATTTTTATAAATTTATTGAAATTTTAGAGCAGCCGAATATTTTAATAAAAATATCTTATAAAACAAAATTATCACGATATGGTGAAGATGTCAGAACAGTTTCTGGAGTTAGCGTTGCTGAAAATAAAATACAGCATGCTAAGGAGAGTCGTTTTATATATAAAAAAAATGAACTATTAGGTTGCTGTTCGTATGTCAAAAATAAATTGGTGAAAGTTGTTACTAATATATCCAAGGTGTTTGAGTTTTATAAAGTCTTAATGAAAATTGTAATATGTCATACATCAATAATAGAAAATAGTGATCCGTGGACCTGAAATCATTTTTATTTTCATTTTACTATTAACAGTTCTTATTTGGCAATTTAGAATGTAATTAACAGGTAGTTTTATGTTGTGTCAGATGAGTTTTTTAATGCGATGCATTATAAATTTGGCAAATTGTATTGCGATTTGTTGTTTTATTAACTTTTAAATTTAGGATTGATACATGAAAGCGATAGACGAAAAAATATTTGTTAGACCTGCTGAAATTAAAGGCATATATGGTATCAGTAGGAGTACTGCATACAGGCTAATGAAAATTGATAAATTCCCGAAATTAATTAGATTAACGGAAGGTTGTCGCGGCTGGCGTAAGATAGAGCTAGATATTCATTTTAAAGCTGTTGCATAAAAGAATACCGTTACTGTGTTTAAAGCCAGTTGTAGCATATGCTTCAAGTGGCTTTATATTGCAGGTGTTACATTGCATTGGTGCCATCTTCTAAGTTATTGCTTTCACGAGACTCTAAGTAATCAGCCCATTTTTGCAATGCTTCTTTGCGTTCCTTAAAAAAATCATGATTGCCGTATATGCCTGCTACGCCGTAAATACGGTGATTCAAGCATCGTTCACTGACAAATTCATCAACTCCTAGCTCCTGTAGCTTGGTTTTCGCGGTTCTTCGTAAGTCGTGGACTGTAAAGTTAGTTACCTGTGTAATCTTTTTTAGAGCAGAATTAATTGTGCCGTCGCTAATATGTGGTAAGTTGCGATTCTGAGATTTTCTTGCGGGCAACAAATAACTGCTATCTCCTGAAGCCTCAAATAACTCTGAAAGAGCTTTAACAGCTTGTCTTGGCAAAGGAATAACTATTGCGATTGTTTTTTTTGTTCGTTGCTTTGTAAGCGACCAGGTGCTGTTAGCGAGGTCAAATTCAGTTTTCTGTGCTTGAGTTAGCTCGCATTTACGAATACACAGTAATAATACTAGTTTGATTGTTAGATAATTGACGCGACCAAATCCTTTTGCAGTAGCCATGTCTGTAAAAAGCTTATTTAATTCTGTTTCATCTAAGTTCCTATCTCTTTGCTCTTGTGTCCCTCCTGCATAACTAACATCAAGCAATTGCGCTGGATTATAAGGGATGAGGTCAAGAGCAACGGCATAAGTGAAAACTCTAATTGTCTCTTTTTGTAAGGCATTTGTGCTTGCTGGAAAATCGCGTTTTAAGTCTTTCTTGTACATGTCCTTTATATGCTTGCCGGTTACTTCAGCAATAGGTATTTTGCCTATGGCGGCTTTTAATCGCTTTAATGGACTAATTGCATTTGTTGGGTTTTTTAACCTTGTCAGTACACGTTCTTTATAGTAATCATCTGCAAGTTTTTCAACTGTAAATACTTCGTTTTCACGTGATTCTGCAGATTTACGAGCTTCCAAGTTTAGTTTTGGTGATGTGCCATTTGCAATTTGTCCATTATATTGTTTTGCGTATTTTCTCGCATCAGCCAACGAAATCTTACTATAGGAACCCATGGATATTATTTCGCGTTTTTTCCCTGGCCCCATGCGATACCGAAATTTGAAAGTAGGTATGTTAAATCTTGGTGGAAACGTCAAAAATAAATTAGTTTCAATTTTCTTAAACTCGAAATGCTCTTTATTTTTAATCCAAGCTTTAATTTGCATATCGGTAATTTTTGAGTTTCCAGCTTTGTTCATGTCTTGCCTCATAAAAAACAATGGGCACTACTGAATTAGTGGTGCCCGTAGTGGTGCCCATAAATCTTAAGATGTTATGTTACAGCATGGGATGGGGATAGACAATAATCTATTTAATTATAATGGGTTATAGTATTTATGAGGCAGATTGATACATCATTAAACAACACTAATTATTTTTGAAATGAATGTTTAGTATCTTCATGAGCTAGGGGCTATGTAGGTGTGACTTTGTAAAGTTAGTTGCTTAAGTGCTTGTGCAGCGATAAGTCAATCTTTAATGCTTTACATCATACACGACCGGACTGTTTGAGAAA
>CAIVYW010000334.1 GCA_903910205.1 uncultured Methylococcaceae bacterium
AACGATAATCAAAACTGGGTCGTTAGACCCTTAGCTTAAGCTTGGAATAATTATGGGAAAAAATGTCATTATCATCGGCACTCAATGGGGTGACGAAGGAAAAGGTAAGTTGGTTGATTTGCTAACCGAACAAGTGCAAGCCGTCGTGCGCTTTCAAGGTGGGCATAATGCCGGACATACTTTGGTTATTCGTGGTGAGAAAACCGTTTTACACCTGATTCCATCAGGCATCCTTAGGGATAATGTGCAATGTATGATTGGTAACGGTGTGGTTTTATCACCGAATGCCTTAATGGAAGAAATTGAGTTTCTTGAAAAAGCCGGTATTTCCGTTAGAAATCGTTTATTAATCAGTGAAGCCTGTACCTTAATTTTACCGGTACATGTCGCTATCGACCAAGCTCGCGAAAAAGCTCGCGGCGGTAAAGCCATAGGCACTACCGGTCGTGGCATTGGCCCTGCCTATGAAGATAAAGCAGGCCGTCGTGGTTTACGCGCTGGCGATCTACTGAACGCGGAAAGTTTTGCTGAAAAACTTAAAGAACTGTTGGCTTATCATAACTTCATGCTCACGAATTATTATGATACCGATGCCGTTGACTATGAACAGACTTTAGCTGAAATGCTGCGTTTGGGTGAGCATATTAAGCCTATGTTGACGGATGTTAGCGAAACGCTATACAGCTATCAAGCCGCAGGGAAAAACCTATTATTTGAAGGTGCTCAAGGTGCTTTATTAGATATCGATCATGGCACTTTTCCTTATGTGACCTCATCTAGCACCACCGCAGGCGGTGCCGCAACAGGCAGTGGCTTAGGCCCTCTTGATTTTGATTATGTCTTAGGCATTACCAAAGCCTACTCTACACGCGTAGGTAATGGCCCTTTTCCATCGGAACTACATGATGCTAATGGCGATCACCTAGGCGTTAAAGGCCATGAGTTTGGGGCTACCACGGGACGTAAACGTCGTACAGGCTGGTTCGATGCCGTCGCTATGCGCAAATCAGCCAAGCTCAACAGCGTAACGGGTATCTGCTTAACTAAGCTAGATGTACTCGATGGACTAGAAAAAATCGGTATTTGTACCGCTTATCGTCTTAATGGTGTAGTGACTGAAACCGCCCCTTTAGGTGCAGATCAGTATGAACAATGCCAAGCCATTATTGAAGAAATGCCAGGCTGGGAAGGTATCACCGCTGGCATAACCAACTTTAATGACCTACCTGATAATGCTAAAGCTTATATCAAGCGCTTGGAAGAACTGGTGGGCGTTAAGATCACCATTATTTCAACCGGTCCAGAAAGAGATGAAACCATTGTGTTGGAACACCCGTTTGCTTAATTAAGGGCTATCACTATTCAAAAAAGCGTTCGACTCCGTAAGTGATCGAACGCTTTTTTCGTTGTGTATCATCAACTAATGTCTACACCCTCCTCAATACGCTCATGTCTGAATCTCAAAAAACCCCTAGTGCACTGTCTTTAATCAGCGGTTTTTTTTCAAAAAAAATCCGAACCGTCTATTACAGCGCAAGAGAATCCATAGGCGAACATAAGCGCGACCAGATTATTTACCAAGTTGAACAAACCTGTATTAGCCTTGCAGAAACCAGAGACGAATTTCAAGATGCACTAGAGCGTTTTAAAAACTTAGTCAGCATTAATGAATCTAGTCTTGAACATCGATATAACCTACTCAACAGACAGTATCAGTTTTGTTGTTCAAAATCTGAGAATGTCAGTCATCGCATAAGAGCGATAGAGCAAGTGAGTGAAGCTTTATTTAATGAATGGGAAAACGAACTGAATGAATACACAAATCGAACCTTACGCAATAACAGTAAGCGCCAGTTAAAAGCCGCCAGACAACACTATGCTAAATTGATTAAAGCCATGCGTCGTGCAGAAAACACTATCAATCCTGTGTTGACCGCTTTTAAGGATCAAGTACTCTATCTTAAACATAATCTTAATGCTCGAGCCATCGCAGCCTTGCAGCATGAGTTTATAGAAATCAGTCTCGACATTTCACAACTCATACAAGCCATGGAACACACAATATCAGAAGCGAGTCAGTTTGTTTCAATACTCGTGGATCAAAAAGCCTTAAGCCATCACCCGTAACCTACAATCCAACCCTATAACTATCAAACAAAATACTATGAAAAAAATTCCTATCGGTATTAGTAGCTGTTTATTAGGACAAGCCGTCCGTTATGATGGCGGGCATAAGCGGGATGCTTATATCAACGGTACGCTTAGTGAATACTTTGATTTCCATGCCTTTTGCCCTGAAGTAGAAATTGGTCTAGGCACTCCACGCCCAACCATACACTTAGTAAAAGTCGATGAGATTGTGCGCTGTGTGGGCATTAAAGATCCTGAACTCGATGTAACAGAGCGCTTACATCATCATGCAAAGCACCAAAAAGACTTACACGCTGACTTATGTGGTTACATTTTAAAAAATAATTCACCCAGTTGCGGTATGGACAGAGTGAAAATTCATGATGGTAAGCAATTCTCTAAAGAGGGTGTAGGCATTTATGCCAAAGAAATGATGCGTCTAAATCCATTATTGCCCGTAGAAGAAGAAGGTAGACTGGGTGATGCCGGATTACGTGAGAATTTCATACAACGTGTTTATGTACTTTATCGCTGGAAACAAATGATAGCAACAGGGCTTACCCCTAGCGATCTCACGCATTTTCATGCACGTCATAAACTGATCATTATGAGTCATGATGATTATCGTGATCTAGGACAGCTACTAGCCGGTGTTACTAAAGTTAATGTTGCACACATTGCCGAGCAGTATATTTTGCAACTGATGATTACACTTAAAAAAGTAGCCAACCGTAAGAATCACGTTAATGTCTTACAGCATATTCAGGGCTATTTAAAAAAGGACTTAGCCGCTGACGATAAAGCCGAACTGTGCGAAGTGATAGAGCGTTACCGTAACGGCACTATTCCCTTAATAGTGCCGATCACCTTACTTAAACATCATTTTCGTAAAAGCCCCGATCCCTATATAGACGATTCTTATTATATGTCGCCCTATCCTCAAGAGTTACGGCTGATTAATCAATTATAGGATGCTGCAGTCAGGCGCCTCGTTCGCGTGATATATTGATACGCCCGCTACGTTGGTATATCTTAATGGTATCAGAAGATAGTCTTATAGTTACTCAATCAATCCTAAAATCGAATTATTTTGATAATTATAATTAACATATATACAATAATTATATGTCCACGAAATTCACATGGTATGAAGCTAAGCGAATAGTGAATTTAGCTAAACTTGACATCCTCCCCCACCTGAAGGAAGGGGATTCCTAGTTTCCTAAGAGTGAGTAGGTATCACTACTGCTCACTGGTTTCTGCTGCTGACGGCATGACTGCACCATTCACTACACAGAC
>CAIVYW010000335.1 GCA_903910205.1 uncultured Methylococcaceae bacterium
CAGCTCATAAATATCTTCCAAGCCCAATGCCGCTTTATAGACCAGTGCTTCAAAGCCTGGACTGATGACTGTACCAAATTCTAAACTCAGGGCATCTGCTCGTGCTTCTAACTCGTCTTGATCGGATAGATCGGCTGTCGTCATAATATTGATTACTTCGTCCGCTTTGAAACCCAACATGGTTTCTGCTCCGACATTGAAAATCTGAATCACGCCATGAACATCGGTGGCGATGCTGGAGAAGTGGCGGCTATTAAAAATAGCGCTTTGTAAATCATTTGCTGCATTGCTAAGCATGACGCCTCACTTAAGTCATAAGGATGATAAGCCTAAGCCTAAGCCTAAGCCTAAGCCTAAGCCTAAGCCTACAATATTGTTTATAACTTTAGCACTTGATATCTTTTAATGTCTATAAAATAATAATAAAATTAAAAGATATAAAACAATAGCTTATGTATGGTTTTTAGGGCTTAAGTTCATTCGTAACAGCCGGTTAACGTTGACTACTATTATTAAACTGGCTACCAACTTAGGAATGAGCACGAAATAATGTAGTCAAGTACCATTCAACCCCCCCCCTTTGAAAAGGGGGGCGGGTGGGGATTTTTAAAATCATAGTTACCGAAGTGTGTCGTGCTCGTTCCTTAACACGAGACAAGGCACTTGCGTAGGTCGGGTTAGGCGCACATGCGGGACGGGGTTTGCAACCCCGTCCTTAACGTTTAAGGTTTCGAAAGTTATTGAAGCATTCAAACGTTTCGGTCGGGGTTATAAACCTCGACCGGCATCGTAATGGCAATATCAAACGTTTGAGACGGGGTTATAAACCCCGTCTCGCGAGCGCTAACCTGATCTACATCCTGGAGGCTTAATGTTAGAAATCGAGCCGTTGCCAGCAAGCAGTGGCGGTGTTACCCCCGTCGCATCGAATACGTTGATGAGCGGCTTTTCGCCTCTCAGTCTGAGTTGCTATATAATCAACGACTATTTTAAAACTGACGTTGCTTTTATGAATTCTAACTGGAAAAACTTTCTACTCAGTCAACAAGCGCACGAACAAGACGATGTGATCATTAACTTTGCTCCTAGTTTAGTGCATCACGACCAGGTGCTCTGTCCGGTGTTGCATTTAGGTGTCTTAACCTTCAGTGGTGCCGATGCCGGTCGCTTATTGCAAGGACAAATAACGTGTGATGTTAATGAGCTGACAGAAACTCATAGTCGTTTAGGTGCGTTATGTAATCCTAAGGGCAGGGTGATAACAACTTTTTTATTGCTAAAACAGGCTGATGTCTTTTTAATGGTTTTACCGATGGCTTTATTAGCCGCCGTCAAAAAAAGATTGCAGATGTATGTGTTAAGATCAGCGGTTAGCATAACAGAGAGTAGTGACGATTATTGTTTGATGGGCTTAAGTTCTTCTGCCCTAGCCACTGACGCTTTTTTGCATACTCAGCAACAAGACCTTATCAGCATTCAGTTGTCTGCGACACAGCATAGGCAGTTAATTATTGCAAAAATAGAACCCGCGATAGCGTTCTGGTCAGAGCAGCTTGCGATGGGCTATCAGCCTGAAAATTCCGAACATTGGCGCTATCTGGATATGTTAGACGGTATTCCTTGGTTAAGCGATGAAACCTCTGAAGAATTCATACCGCAGATGCTTAATTTGGAGCAATTAGGGGGCATTAGTTTTACTAAAGGTTGTTATACCGGTCAGGAAATTGTTGCGCGTACTCATTATCTGGGTAAAGCAAAAAGAAGCTTATTCTTGGCTGAATGTGCGATACCTAATGCCCCTTTGCCTAATGACATCATTATTGATGAGAGCATTGCTGATGCACAGCCTATCGGGCGAGTATTGCACGCCCAACAGAGTGCTGCGCGTTATCAATCTGAGAGTGATGTGTGTAAGCTATTGCTGGTATTGCCGGTGGTGACTGATAGCATAGATCATCTAAAATTAAAAGATGCGCCACAGTTTCCGATTACTATCAACAGGGGTTGGCTATGAATACTTTTTCAGGTTTAGCGTTTCGTCGTTTAGGCATACTCACTATTTTTGCAGTGTATTGTGTGATTCTGGCGGGTGGTATTGTTAGGGCATCTGGTGCCGGTATGGGCTGTCCTGATTGGCCTACTTGTTTTGGGCAGTGGATACCGCCTACTGAAGAGGCGCAGTTGCCGCCTAATTACCATGAGCTTTATGCGCAGCGCGGCTATGAGAATACCCAATTTAATCCAGTAAAAACCTGGACGGAATATACCAATCGTTTGGTGGGGGTCAGTATTGGTTTTTTAATTTTTTTAACGGCGTGGTCGTCGCGTATTTATCGTAAAACGGATAAAACCATCTTTTATCTTTCTTTAAGCAGTTTCTTTCTGGTCGGCTTTCAAGGCTGGCTAGGGGCGCATGTGGTGGCGAGTAATCTAAAACCTTTTATGATTACCGTGCATATGTTATTGGCTTTAGTCATTGTGGCCTTATTGATTTATACCATTGCTAGGTCGCAACAGGAATCATTAAGTCTGCTTGATACCGGTGACTTGCCCAGTCAGTTTAAAACGGTTTTAGGAGTGGCGATGTTCATGACCCTAGTACAGATCGCGATGGGTACGCAGGTGAGAGAGGCGGTTGATGTGATTGCTCATGCCAATATAGACCGCCAATTTTGGCGCGATGACTTTCCGATTATTTTTTATATACATCGGTCTTTTTCGTCCATCATTCTATTGACTAATCTATGGCTAGCGAGGAAGCTCTATTTAGCGGTTGATAAAAACAGTCTATTGTTTCGTACCGGTTTTGCCTTGCTGGCCTTGGTTGTTTTAGCCATCGTGGCGGGTATTAGTTTAGATAGATTAGGCGTGCCAGCGCTGGTTCAGCCACTGCATTTGTTATTGGCTAGCTTGATATTTGGCGTGCAATTCTTTTTGTATCGCAGCTTGAGTTATGCTAACAAATCGTTAGCGTAGTTGGAGTAAAACAGCTTCAGCTGTTTTAGAGTGCAATAGCTGAAGCTATTGCACTCCACATAAAGGATGCCTTGGCGTGACGGGGTTTA
>CAIVYW010000336.1 GCA_903910205.1 uncultured Methylococcaceae bacterium
TAAATGATCTATTTGAATCGTTGCGGTAGTACTAATATCAACCTCTATCCATACAGTAGCTGCACTGGGTGCTGCGTCAGTTGTATATTGACATCGGTAGGCAACAGCACCGGGTATGGCTTTAATATTGATAATAACACTACCGCTATGCGCACCATGTTTAACTGCTAACTCTGGTTTTTGAAACAGTGTCGGTTGTTTTGAGGCATGAAAACCACTTTGAATAATAATGGTTTCATCACCATTAGCCACTTTATTGACGTAGTTAACCAAGAGCCTAAAAAGATCATCCGCCGCTTTTTCTTTATCATTCCTTACGGCAATGGCACTATGAGCGCCGCCCTTTGCTTCTAATACAGCGCTTTCAAAATCATCAACTACAGCTTTAATAGTTGCTATGGGTATTTCAAGTGCTGTAAAGATGCTGGCATCAGCCAGTTGAATAGAAATATTCCTATAAAACGCCACTTTATCCACAACGGGATAAATTATGAAGTCGAGTAAAGCCTTTATTCTTTTCATTGAAGCACCTATAAATTAACACCCAGAGTGCGCATTATAAGCGGCTGACTATAATTAGCTAGTATAATTATTCTAACAGTAAGCATTAGCTCTTTAAAAACCATCTCTTAAAATACAAGCTATTGTATTGATGAATTATTTTAGGAAAAAGATTTATTTAAAATATTATTATTAATTGCAAATTCAGGCAATTAATAAGTAAAAATCAACAATTGCTAGCCCAAAAAAGCTGAACAATGAACCATTTTGGCTAAATCATTTTGAATTTATACTTTGTGATAAAACTAAGTCATTGCCTATGTTTAGATATTATTCACTCATCAAGTAAAAGTTAATTTTTATTTATAAACAGACCTTTGTTGTTAATTATTTTTACTTTTTACATCTTAGAAAAGCACTTGTTAATTTTGAATCAGCGCAGTTTGTTTTATAAAAACTAGAATGCAATTTTAAATTAGCGCTACTTATTTTATTAAAGTCGGAAATCAATTTTTAATTGGCAGAACTTGAGACGTAAATAAGGCTTTATAGCAGTTTATAAATATAATTTCTAATGAGAAAGCAAAAATACACTCTCAATAAATATTTATACGTTAAATAAAAACAGGTTTATCTTAGCGTACAGGCGATTTCAAAAATTGAAATCATAAAATACGATAATGTATTATTAAAATCACAGAAGAGAAAAGATTAAAGAGAATGTTTAAAACTAGAATGTCTAATCTAAAAAGCAGAATTTCACAATAAAAAGCCAAGGCTTGCTTTAAAAAACAGCTTTTTTAGCAAGAAAAGTAGGCGAACCGAAAACAAGTCACTAAGACACCTAATCAACTTGGCAAAATACCAAAACAAACTGCCTAAAACAAGGTGGGCTAGGCAAATAGGGCTTTGCGTCTATTCTCATCACTATACTTAAATATTAAGTTAACCCTCATATCATTCAGAAAGCCGAAATGACATGCTTTAACATGCTTAAGTATTCGATGAGATGTTTGCTTAGAAGTAATGCTAGAAGCTCTGTAACCCAAGCGAACTTAGGAACCAGAGGTCATTGGTTTGATGCACCTCAAGTTGAGGCTGTCATTATTTAGCGCACATCTTTTTGAAAAAGAGGGCTATCAACGTAATATGGGGCAAGGTACTTGCGTAGGTCGGGTTA
>CAIVYW010000337.1 GCA_903910205.1 uncultured Methylococcaceae bacterium
ACTATTATCGCTTGGTTATCGCTGATACAGATTTAAAACCTTTACTACTGATTTAGAGTATATTTTATGAGCAAAAAAAGTCAAGAGCATCCTTACATCCCCGCCCTGAACGGCGAGGTTTTGCGGACAAAGCATGATAAAATTATTTATCAGGTACTCATCACATGACCACCATTACTTTTGATAGCTTAGAATTAGTCGACAAACTTAAATCAGCAGGCATACCCCAAGAACAAGCGGAGGCTGTGGTGCGTGTTATAGCTGATGCTCAACATAAACTCGTCACTAAAGATGATCTTGAAATAGCCTTATCCCCACTTAAAACAGACTTAGCCGTTTTAAAATGGATGATAGGTATCTTAATTGCTGGCGTTATGTCCATAGTCATCAAGACTTTTCTCTCATAAGCTAATTAACAGCAAGTGCTTTAAAACAGCTGAAGCTGTTTTACTCCAAACATACCGATTAAAGCCTATCTACATTACTCGCTGCTAAAGATTGATTGATGTCTAAACTTTGTTTAGCGACTAAGTTAGAAGCGTATTTGACTTGCTGGCTTAGCTTTTTTCTTTGTAGCATTTCTGCATAATAACGTAACGATTCAGCAATAATTTCACCGGTCGGTTTATTATTTTCGTTAGCAATATCCAGTAATAACTGGCTAACCTTATCATCGGTTGTAAATGTAATCGTTTGCATGTTATTCACCTTAACTGTGTTGATGGATAATCCCTTTGCCGTTCGAACTCAATGCCTTCTATTTTGGGTATATTCATAATGAACGTTTTAAAATCTTCCTTGATTGGCTCTTGAAATAGAGTTGTAGCCATCGCATTAGCTTTTCTATTGTTATATTTTTCTTGCAGAAATTCGTAGAAATCTAATAATTCTTGCTGTGCATTAGCAGGTAGCGTTGATAAATCGACAACTGGCATAACAATCTCGTTTAATTTGGCTGGATCAATAACTTAACTAAGCTAAGCTTTATCGTTCTTAAACACTCTATTTATTGTCGCTCTTGTACCAAACTTATAAATGAAGACACATCCATTAGCCAAGTGCGCTGGTTTTCTGTGTAAGATTCATGAAGTCTGCGCGGCACGACCAGTTGCAGATTTTTTGTGTGCATTTCATCGGTTTGATTAGTACTGATCGCCGCCTCAAAAGTAAGCAGATGTTTATGTTCGATGCGATTGGCTTCTGCCAACACTTGCCGCCAACGGTCTTTGCAGGTGGTCTTTACGCCCAGCATAGTCAGCATAGTCAGCTTAAGCGGATTATGCTGGGTTGTGACACGGCATACTATTTTCTTATTATAATTTTGCAAATTGAAGTGATTTAATAAATTCTTCAACATTTCGTCGGAGCGGATCATTGGTAACTTCTTCGGTTTGTGCAACAGCATGAAATTCATGCCAGCCATGATCAAGTTGATCGTTATATTCTTTAAAATATAAATCAGGAACGTCAGCTTTAAATGCTACAAAATAGGCTTGATTAATTAGTACATTTTCAACCATTGTTTTAAGAAGGTTGACATTGATATTATGAGGATTAGAAAAAACTAACTCACCCCAGTTTTTAAAATTGCCTGCATCTCTATAAAGATACTCAAATCGAATATTCATAACTATTTTCTATTTTTCAAAAACATGTTCTCGGTGGTAAGCAAGAAACTCAGCATGGGGTTTAAATTTTTTGGGTGAAAAAATAGGTTTGCCATCATAAGCCAACAGAGCAGAATTAAAAAATTGATCGGTATCATCCGTACATTTTTGTGAAACTCTGATAGTCATATCTTCCAATATCGTTAATATGCCGACATCAAAAGCTTTATCGTGCAGCATCGATAAACAAAGACCATTGCTAGGATTTAGTCGATTTTCTGTATTAACTCGCCACGGAATAATGTGACTAGCCACCAACAATTTTGAAATAGCTATAAAGTGGACCCCATTGTCCAGACAAATAATGCTTTAATTTAAGATAGAGCCCTGTTCACACTCCAGC
>CAIVYW010000338.1 GCA_903910205.1 uncultured Methylococcaceae bacterium
AGATGCTTCAATAACTTTCAAAATCTTAAACCTTAAGAACGGGGTTGCAAACCTCGTCCCGCTTAGTCTGACGCTCTTCTTTATGACATCACTAATATGAAAAGGACTGTTTATTTTTACAACCCAACTTGCCCGACTGCTTTCCTACGAGCGACGATCAAACCATCTCGGGTTGGGTTAATAAACGCATCAAAGTCTGGATCATTAAATATCAGGCGATTATGTTCACGTATGGCTTCAGTCCAACCGGTAAAAACATCGGAATATTGCTCTGCGGCCACTCTACCGCGCCACAGTACATTATCTGCAATATATAAACCACCAGGACGCACTCGCTCTTTAGCCATCATCCAAACCTCAGGATAATCACCTTTATCGACATCGTTATAACAAATATCAAACAAACCTGAGGTTTTTGCAAAAGCAGCCTGAGCCATATCAGCATGAAAATCAATACGATCCCATAAACCGGCGGCACTTAGATACTGTTCGGCTTTTTGTTGATTAAGAAGATCCGCTTCACTGCAAATCACTTGGCCGTTCTCACCTACCGCTTTGGCAAACCAATAAGCAGAATAACCATAACCACTACCAAACTCGAAGATCCGCCGCGCATTGATCATTTTGGCCATGGTTTCTAAGAACGCACCGGCCAATCGCCCGACGATAGGGAAATTATTTTTTTGTGCAAAGGCTTCCATCTCTAGGAGCACGGGATGATCGGTAGGCTCTAGCAAGCCGCGCATATAGGTTTCAATAGCGGGATGTACGGGTGTTAAAACGCTGGGATTAGCAACGGTAGGAGATTTTAAGGGGTTGGTCATGCGGGTCCTTGTGGTTATTAGCCACGGCTAAGAATAATGTTCTAGGGGAAATAGTCAGGTTGAAGCTTATAGAAAATGACTCATTAGTCGATAAATAAAGTCAAAGGAACAGCAAAGCGTAGAGCTAAGTCTTTTGCTTGGCGTAGGTTAATAGCACGGCGACCTGATAACACTTCCGATACCTTGGCTTGATTTCCAATCTCCGGCAAATCTTGTTGACGTACGTTATCACGCTCCATAAAAAAGCATAAAGCCTCAACACCACTCATTTCTGTAGGCATTTGATAATGTTTTTGCTCATAAGCTGAGATTAGATCACCTACCATACAAGCAAGACCTGCTAAAGGATGCGCCTCGTCTGCAGCACCTGAATCTAGCAACTCATCAAGCGATTCAACTAAAGATTGATATTCATCTTTATTTAGAGTTTCCGCATTTATCATAAACAAATTCAGGATCAAGATCGACTCCGGCCTCCCATTCAATCGTATCAAAAGCCACTGAAACTTTTTTAAAAGAACTGTAGTCTTTAATTCGATTAAAAACTCCAAAATCTAAGTATGGCTTCATATCCAATGTGCCGTTTTCACCGTTATTAAAGGTAATATCAAGTAAATAATCTTCTCTTGGAATAACAGACGTTACTGATGGATACATAGCATCTCCTTTATTGTAATGGTTTGATCTTAAAAGGCTCCTCACCATTCATCACCAAACCCCAATCATTCGTAAGTTCTTCTTGATGTAATTCAGCCCATGCTAGAACTAGCTTTATTTGTTTTCTCGGTAAATTCCCCTCAATCAACTCGCAAGTACGTATATCTACCGTGGCCGTATATTCAGCATAGTAGACATGAAAGTGCGGAGGCGGATGTTCACCAGGCGCAAAATACATACGAATGATAATCCCATAAAACATTGATATGGTAGGCAAAGCAATTTCCTGATGTAAAGTAGTCATAAATGGTTGGGTTAACAGATTAATCGTTAACCCAACCATACATTGAGCTTAACCCTTCAACGCTTTCAACACCGCCTGCATAGTGGCATTAGCATCACCAAACAACATACGGGTGTTATCCAATACGAACAAAGGATTACCGATACCGGCATAACCTGAGGCCATACTACGTTTAAGTACGATAGTCGTTTCACCTTTCCAGCATTCTATGACCGGCATACCAGCAATTGGGCTATTAGGATCATTAAGCGCAGATGGATTAACGATATCATTGGCACCGATAACGATAGACACATCAACATTGCCAAAGTCATCGTTGATTTCATCCATTTCATAAACGATGTCATAAGGCACTTTAGCTTCTGCTAATAATACGTTCATGTGGCCTGGCATACGACCGGCAACGGGATGGATACCAAAACGGACTTTCTTACCCTTATCACGCAACAGCTTAGTGATTTCATTGACGGTATGTTGCGCTTGGGCTACGGCCATCCCATAACCTGGGATAATCATGATGTTTTTTGAATCTTGTAACAACTTAGCCACTTCTTCAGCTTCGATAGGCTGTACTTCGCCTTCAATAGCCGCCGCTTCACCACCCGAAGAAGTACCAAAACCACCGGCAATAACGCTTAAGAAATGTCTATTCATAGCGCGGCACATGATGTAACTCAAGATCGCACCACTACTACCAACTAGAGCGCCAGTCACGATCAACAAATCATTGCTGAGCATAAAACCGGTTGCTGCTGCTGCCCAACCTGAATAACTGTTGAGCATAGAAATAACCACAGGCATATCCGCACCACCAATGGCCATGACCATGTGGATACCAAAGACAATGGCAATACCCGTCATAATGGCTAAAGGAATAATCGCATCGCCACCGACTTCAGTTTGATGTAAGAACATCGCACCTAGACCAATAACTGCAAGCAACAGCGTTAGATTAAACCAATGACGACCCGGCAATAACAACGGCTTGCCATTGATTTTTTCACTCAGCTTACCAAAAGCAATGACTGAACCTGAAAAGGTTACCGCACCAATCAAGATGCCGATATAAATTTCCACTTCATGGATGGTCTTTTCCACACCAGTGATGGTAATGGTACTGTCCATAAAGTTGGCATAACCCACTAAAACGGCAGCCAAACCCACCAAACTGTGCATGATGGCAACCAGTTCGGGCATTTGGGTCATTTCAACTTTTAAGGCCGCTTTAGCACCGATCAAACCACCGATGGCGATAGCGGCAATCAATACCCCGTAAACGCTGACCGAGGCACTGAAGGTGGTCGCGACAATAGCAATCGCCATACCTAACATGCCGTAATAATTACCTTTACGAGCCGATTCCTGATTACTTAAACCACTCAGACTTAAAATGAACAAAATGGCGGCAACGATATATGACATCGTAACTAAACTATGAGACATAATAATTTCCTGTTATTTTCTGAACATTTCTAACATACGACGTGTGACTAAG
>CAIVYW010000339.1 GCA_903910205.1 uncultured Methylococcaceae bacterium
GTGATTGAAGGGCTTACGCCTTTGCGACAAAAAATTCTGTCGCTTTTCGGGCCGACTGTGTCAAATATATATCAATTTTCTTCTGGGTAGTACCCGCTCAATGTAAGTATCTTAAGTTGGTAGCTGCTTACTTCACTGCCATTAAGTTAAGGAAGCTGTATGTTTGGAGTAAAACTGCTTTAGCTGTTTTAAAACACAATAGCTGAAGCTATTGCACTCCAAGCTTTTACTTTTTCGCTTAACTTAATGGCAGTGAGCTGCTTACTTGGAGTAAAACTGCTTTAGCTGTTTTACTAGCAACAGCTGAAGCTGTTGCATTCCAGTCCCGTTATTTATTAACTCGGTGATTGATGATGTCATCTACGACGGCTGGATCGGCTAGGGTAGAGGTGTCACCTAAATTATCTAATTCATTGGCGGCTACTTTACGCAAAATACGGCGCATAATTTTCCCAGAACGCGTTTTGGGTAAGCCAGGTGCCCATTGAATAATATCGGGATTGGCGATGGCGCCGATTTCGTGTCGCACTAAAGCAATCAGTTCTTTGCGTAGCTCTTCGGTAGGCGTTACACCGACATTCAAGGTGACATAGGCGTAAATGCCTTGGCCTTTAATGTCATGTGGATAACCTACTACAGCCGCTTCTGCAACCTGAGGGTGTAACACTAAGGCACTTTCTACTTCGGCGGTACCCATACGGTGACCCGAAACATTAATGACATCATCAACACGTCCGGTAATCCAAAAATAACCATCGGCATCACGATTAGCGCCATCCCCCGCAAAATAATAACCGGGGTAGTTTTTAAAATAAGTTTCGACAAAGCGTTGATGATCGCCATACAGTGACCTCGCTTGTCCAGGCCAAGGGCGACTAATAACTAAGATCCCTTCAGCGACACCTTCCATGATGCGGCCTTGATTATTCATGATTTCAGGTATGATACCGAAAAAAGGCAGGGTGGCTGAGCCGGGTTTTAAAGGCGTTACACCAGGCAAGGGCGTAATTAAAATGCCGCCAGTTTCTGTTTGCCACCACGTATCCATAATGGGACAGCGATCATTGCCGACTACATGGTAATACCATTCCCATGCTTCGGGATTAATCGGCTCTCCTACGCTGCCTAGTATCCGTAAACTGCTACGATCTGTGCGAGTAACAAAGTCATTGCCTTGCGCCATCAAGGCGCGGATGGCGGTAGGTGCGGTATAAAAAATATTGACTTGATGTTTGTCGATGACGCGCCAAAATCGGTCGGCTTCAGGATAAGTGGGCACACCTTCAAATAACAAGGTCGTTGCGCCATTACATAAAGGGCCGTAGATCATGTAAGAGTGGCCGGTAACCCAGCCGATATCGGCAGTACACCAATAAATATCACCGTCGTGGTAATCAAATACATATTTATGGGTCATGGCGGCATATAACAAATAACCGCCTGTGGTATGTAATATGCCTTTAGGTTTTCCTGTGGAGCCTGAGGTGTAGAGTATGAATAAAGGATCTTCTGCATCCATTTCTTCGGCGGGGCAAATACTGGATGCCTCGCTCATAGCTAGCTCATAGCAGAGATCACGCGACTCATGCCAAGCGACTGGATTGCCGGTATTCTTGATGACGATGACTTTTTTAAGCTGTGGACAAGAGGCTGCTGCTAGATCAACATTGGCTTTAATAGCAATCGTTTTACCACCGCGATAACCTTCATCAGCACAAACAACATAGTGACAGTCTGAGTCTATTATGCGATCTTTTAAGGCTTCGGCAGAAAAGCCACCAAAAACAACAGAATGTACCGCGCCTATACGCGTGCAAGCCAACATTACGCTAGCTGCTGCACTGATCATGGGTAAATAGATACAAACTCTATCGCCTTTTTTAACACCCTGAGCTTTCAGGACATTAGCAAATTTGCAGACGTCTTCGTGCAATTGACGGTAAGTGATTTTTTTATCATGAGCGGGATTATCTCCTTCCCAGATAATAGCGATTTGATCGCCACGCGTTTCAAGATGTCTATCGATACAGTTGACGCTGACGTTAAGCGTACCCCCTTCAAACCAGCGGATAAAGCCGCTGGGATAATCGTAGTTCATGACCGTATGCCAAGGTTTATTCCAGTGTAAGAATTGCTGTGCTTGCTTTGCCCAAAAAACTTCAGGTTGCTCTACGGATTGTTTGTAAAGTGTTTGATAGCTTTCGGCATTAATATGGGCTAATGCCGCTATCTCGGGTTTTACATCATAAATTTTAACGTCTGACATGCGTTAATCCTGTATTGGGCTGATGGATAGGTCTGATAGGATTTAAGTGGTATCTATTATCCTATAATGGTTGAGTTTTAGTTATTCTTGTAATCGCGTAATCCACGGATCTTTAGCATAAGGATCTACATGAAACGCCAGTGATTCGGGTTTATGTAATAAGCCATCTACACCTGAAGCATTGGGGTTTAGTTGCCTTTTTTCGACAAAGTCCACCAGTCTTCTAGCGTTATAAATAACCAGCACTCGATTGCCTTTACTACTGTGATAGATTTGGAAAGCGACATTGGTTTCTGAGAAAAATGGATTTCTATTGATGAGTTCATCAAGCTTAGTGTCATTGTTCTGAGCTAAATTACTTAAAATCGAATCTTGATGGTTTTTTATCAACAATTCTAAATAAGGTTTTAATGTGCCTGCTAGTTGCTGCTGTTGCAGTTGACGAACGTCTTGATCAGAAAAGGAAAAGCTTTCTGCAACCAGATAATGACGACCTTTTTCGCCATCATTAGCAAATAAGGATAATTTATCTAACTGTTGATGTTCTAGGGCATTAAAAAAGGAGCGCGGTGCGCGTATGTGTTTATCGACAGTCACTACCCAAGGCAGTGCTCGACCTGTGGTTTCATAGCGCTCTTTAACACTATCAATGACACTAGAGCGAATGAGTTCATATTCACGATCTTTAGGTTTAACGATAAAAGCATCAACAGCCGTTATTTGAGTATGAAAACCAGCCTCTGAAAATTGCTCGATAATAGTAGAATAACGCGGTTGATAAGGAATACCGGTGCCATCATAAAGTAGGTTGATATGATGCTTTTTTGCATGTTCGGCGACGGCATCTCTTAATCTATTAGCAAAGGGCTCAACATAGACATAATCATCACTATGATGACTTGCAGCCGTCAGTACTTGATAAAGGTCGCTTTTTTTACGAAACTCGTCTAAAGAGGCGATGACATAATTATCGCTACAATGCGCTCTAGCAATATCTTCAACGGCTGTTTTTCCGGCACCCGCTCCCCCCATAGACATAAATAACATGGGTTTTGTAACCGGCCATTTGTCTTTAAAAAGTTGTTCTTTTTCGATATCTAATTTATTTATAATTTTGCTTAAGCGTTCGTGTGCAATCTCAACAGCTCGCTCCAGCCGGCTATCATCATTAGCAGAGCTAATTAATCGCTCTTTAAGTTCTGGGATTTTTACCAAATCAAATATCGTTGCTTTATTGCCTTGGCATTGCTTTAGTAATTCTACTAATTCAGTGTGAGCGGGTGTGCGTAGCCCAGTTAGCATATTAATGTCTAAACAAAATAAAGGCGCCGCCCCTTCTTCATTAATACTAATACCGTCTATTTCATAACATCCTGTCTTCCTAATATCTTCGGTACCTGGCAAATAACCGATCATTGTTTCAAGGGTACATAACGGATAGTCTGCTAAATGCTTACCGGCAATAAAAATCTCTTGCTTAATATTATCTAAGGGCACTAAGCCGCCATTAACTGCCACCAAGCAGTTTATGCCATCTTCGGTGGTGTGTGATAAAAAAGGAATGCCTGAAATAAATTGTTTGTTTTCAGGCCATTTTCCATAAGCGTTGGCTTGGTTTTGCAAGCTCTTGCTGCGCATAGGATCGAGTGCGTGTTCAAAGGCTAAGGTAATTTCCCTAAGCGTACTATCAGAATTATGCAAAGCGAGTGCATCGCTGGTATCAATACGCCTAAAATCAATGCCTTGTTCATAGACGCTTTTGAGAGCTGGTAATTTACCTAACATAGTAATGAAAAAATCAAGCGTTAAGCGATTACCATAACTAAAAGGCCGGACTTCACGCATTTTTTGATAAAAATTACCCAGTCTTTCTGCTATATTATCGGTCTTTATGACAAAGCCATTATTATCAAAAATAGCGGTATCATCGTTGTCATCGTCATCATCTAACACTAATCGCTCTATAGTTTCACGAAAGGTTTTGCGTTTATCCGGATCGGTCATAGTGCCGGGGCGATGATTGACGGTAAGTTGCTCCCTCCAGTCATGATACATTTCTCGATGGATACGAGAGAATAGGGCGGTTAAATAAGTAACACGTTTAGTTTGATCATGTGAAACAGTACCTTCTGCCTCTTGCTGTAAGGTAGATAATAATTTTGTGCCTTGTGAAATAGCTAATGCAGTGCGCAATTTTTTGAGTTGTCTGTAACCAGAAACCCTAGGGATATTTATTGTATTCATCATGATAACTATATAATTGTATGTTAATCTTGTATAGCAGCTCATAATATTTGTTATGCTACACAAGTAATCTAGTTAAATATCCAATATCAACAAAACGTCTACCTTCAAGAGTGCAGCATGAGTTTCATGGAAAATTACGCCTATTATAGTTATTTAACAGCCTCAGTAGCCAATTTGTTTTTATTGTTTTTTTCTTTAAGAGACTTTAAAAAGAATTCGGTATTGCTGCCATTACTAATGGCTATCGGTTTATCAGTACTATGGTCTGGCTATATAGCGTATGTTATTTATTATGACGCCTTATTAACCTCTACGACTTTACCGTTAGAAACATTGCGTGACGCTGCTTGGTTTTTGTTGTTAAGGTCATTAATCTTAAAACAGCAAGATAAGGTTGCCGTAACTGTATCAAACTATTCTTTGCTGAGTAAAGCGTTGGCTTTAATAATAGGGTTTATTTTTATTCTAGAAACCTTTAGTGAATTACGTTATCAGCTTCAACAAGTAATGGGTCAGGATATTCGGATTTTTGCCCATGTTATTTTTTCTATTGTAGGATTGATATTAGTAGAGCAGCTTTATCGCAATGCCTCGCTGGATTTACATTGGACCATAAAATTTTTAAGTGTAGGGTTAGGGGCTTTATTTGGGGTAGATTTTATCGTTTACAGTAAGTCATTATTATTTGCTCATATAGATTTCATGCTGTGGAATTCACGAGGTTTTCTTAATGCATTAATTGTACCTTTATTGGCCATATCAATACGTCGATTGCAAACTAATAGTGGCTGTAACAAAGCACCTAGAAAAGCGTTGTTTCACACTACGGTGCTGTTTGTGACAGGGGCATATCTAATTGTAATGTCGCTCGCTGGTTTTTATATCAGAGATTATGACGGTAACTGGGGAGAGGTTGCTCAGATAATATTTGTTTTTTTAGCAATCATGATGCTATTGCTATTATTGGTGTCCGGCAAAGTCAGATCAATGACTAAGGTCTATTTTAATAAGCACTTTTTTAATTACCGCTATGATTATCGTGATATCTGGATAGCGCTGAGTAAAACCATTGCCCAACTGGATTCAGTTAATAAGTTATCTGGCGTTATTATTAACACATTGATGGAATTAACGGAAACCTCAGGTGGCGCATTATGGTTAACTAATGATCAAGGTGATTTTTATTTAGCCGAAGAAATTAGCTTAACTTTGCAGTCACCACAGCTGATTAAAACCAATAACTCCTTAATACAGTTTATGAAAAAGAAGCAGTGGGTCATAGATTTTGTTGAGTTTTCTAATACACCTGATGTTTATAATGAAGTCGATTTATCGCCGTGGCTTGCTAAAGATCAACGTATTAGTTTAATCGTGCCGTTATTTCGTCAACATAAATTAGTTGCCTTTGTCGTGCTAGCGAAAGCCAAAATAAACCGGCAATTGATCTGGGAAGATCATGATTTATTAAAAACCGTGGGTATGCAATTAACCAATGCGCTTGCATTGAGTCATACCAGTGAAGCTTTATTTAGGTCGCGTCAATTTGAAGCATATAATCAGCTTTCTGCTTTTCTGGTTCATGATCTTAAAAACTTAGTGGCTCAAGTGGCATTAATTGTAAAAAATTCCGAAAAGCATAAATATAAGCCCGAATTTATAGATGATTCAATTGAAACCTTAGAAAATGTAGTTAGTAAGATAGATTCTATTTTAGGGCAATTAAAAAAAGGCTGGGTAAAAACGGATGTTATAACCTTGATTAATCTTGGTGAGGTGCTTGAAGATGTTATCTTGCAACAGCAGGGCCATAAACCGATTTCACACGGTGAAATGACGTTAGATCACTGTGAAATTTTAGGTGAAAAAGAGAAGCTCACGGCCATATTAGGACATCTAGTACAAAATGCACAAGAAGCAACCGAGGATCACGGTATAGTGCAGTTGCTGTTGAGTAAAGACGAGCAATATGCCATTATTAAAATCATCGATAACGGCGTTGGTATGAGCGCTAAGTTTGTCGCCGAACGTTTATTTAAACCCTTTGATACCACAAAAGGCAATGCAGGTATGGGCATAGGCGTTTATGAAGCCCGCGATTATATTTTAAAATATGATGGCGTATGTGACGTTGAAAGCACTCTCGGTGTAGGCACCTCATTTATCATTAAACTGCCTTTAGCCAAATGACAAATAGCAATTCAGCGTTTGGAAATACTAGCGTTTATGAACCTTACAGAGCTAATCTCATACGCGCCAAGCTAAGCCAAAACACTCGCGAGGCGGGGGTCCTCGCGAGACGGGGTTTATAACCCCGTCTCAAACGTTTGATATTGCCATTATCTTTGAAAGATCACCGAAGAAATAGGCCTACTTTTGGTTATATAGCGCCGTTTGAGTGCATCCAAACGTTTCGATCGGGGTTACAAACCCCGACCGGCATTGGGTGGATCACTAGCGTTTATTCACCTTATAGAGCTAATCCCCCGCAATTAATCACTTAAGCAAAAGACGTAGGCATTTTCTCCCTAAGCTTTAAAAAGCGTTGATAGCGCGTCATAGAAATATCACCCTTTTCAGCCGCTAAGCGTACCGCGCAGCCAAGGTCTAGCAAATGCCTACAGTTATGAAAACGACATTCATCCATTAAAGGTTGAAATTCTCGATAACCATAAGCCAGTTGTTGCTCTGAGAGCCCGACTAAACCAAAAATAGCCACTCCAGGGCTGTCTATTAAATCCCCACCTTCAGGTAAATGGTAGAGCGTTGCCGCCGTGGTGGTATGACGTCCATGTTTAGTGGTGGCTGAAACGGTATTGGTTTTTAACTCTTTGTCAGGAATAATGGCATTAGTTAATGACGACTTACCAACGCCAGATTGCCCTGCCAACATACTGACCTGATCTTTTAAGGTCGCTTTCAATTCCTCTAAGCCCGTTGCCGTTCTCGCGCTAACTCTAAACAAGGGGTAACCCAAGTTAATATAATCTTGCAATTCTTTTTCGATAATATCCGTTTGCGCTAAATCGGTTTTGTTAAGCACTAAGGCCGCATCAATATTATTGTTTTCACAAATAACCAGATATTGGTCTATTAATAAGAAATCACAGTGCGGCTCAACAGCAAACACTACAAAAATAGTATCCAGATTAACCGCCACAGGTCGTGCTTTGCTGTTCCTAGAAGGACGTGCTAGCACCGAACGCCTAGGCAGAATTTCTTCAATACGACCCTGCTCAGGTGAGGCCAAACTCCATAACACCTTATCGCCTACGGCCACTGTCTCCAGTTTTCGTAGGGTTTGGCATAAGATTATTTTGTCATCATATTCAACCGCAATACCTTGGCCTAAATGGGCAATAACCAGTCCTTCCAATAACTCAGCCATTAGGCTTTGCTTTCTAAATGTGCGATACGAATAGCGGCCGGTGGATGGCTATAATGAAAGGCTGAATATAAGGGATCAGGCGTTAAGGTGTTGGCATTTTCTTCATACAGCTTGACCAATGCACTGATCATTTTGCTTGCTTTAGCGTTATTAGCGGCAAAATCATCAGCTTCAAATTCAAACTTGCGTTGAAAATAAGCACTAATAGGCTGCATAAAAAAGGTAAAGCTTGATGAAACCAGCATGAATAATAACAAAGCCGCCGCATTCGAGGCTTGCTCTACCCCTAAGCCGTTATAAAACCAAGCTTGGCTAATCAACCACCCTAACACCGCAAAGCTGATTAAACTCATAATGGCTGTTGCAATCAGCATTTTAATGACGTGCTTGCATTTAAAGTGCCCCAATTCATGGGCTAATACGGATTCCAGCTCTTCTTCATCCAATGAAGCCACCAGATTATCGAAGAACACGATGCGTTTATTGTTACCTAGACCCGTAAAATAAGCGTTACCATGACCTGAACGCTTAGAACCATCCATGATAAAAATGCCTTGGCTATTAAAGCCACAGCGCGTTAATAGCCCTTGAATGCGATCTTTTAAAGAACCGTCCTCCATAGGCGTGAACTTATTAAATAAAGGTGCAATCACGGTAGGGTACAACCAGCTCATTAATAAAGAAAAGCCCATCAAGATGCCCCAAGCCCATAACCACCAAAGCGGGCCCACATTCTCCATCACCCATAAGATCAGCGCTAAGATAGGCAAACCGATAACCGCCCCTAAGCTTAATTGCATTACTTGATCTTTAATAAATTGACCTATGCTGCTTTTATTGAAGCCGAATTTTTCTTCAATAACAAAGGTTTGATAAAGACTAGTCGGTGTTTCAATTAGGGTCATCAGCAGAAAGATGGAGGCGGTTGCCGCAACACCGGCCCATAGGGATGATTCGATTACCGTAGGCCAATAGCTAAACGCTAAATTAATACCACCACCTAGGGTTAATGCTAATAACACCGCTATGCTCAGTACGCCATCTATATTGCCTAGCTTTAGTTTAGCTTGTGAGTAGTCTGCCGCTTTTTGATGAGCCGTTAACGGCACTTTGTCCTTAAAGGCATCCGGTACCGCAGCGCGGTGAGCTGCGACATAGTTTGCTTGGCGCTTAGCCAGCCAAAACTGTACCGTAGAAGAAATAAGTAGGGCGATTAAGAAGATAATAGTAAAGGTATTCATAGGGCTTAGCACATTAGATTGTAAGAGTTAGACGAACACATGGGCCAATGCTACACTAACCACCACCTACAACACAATGGAATCAACATATGGCGCAAGATACTGCAAACTTAATCTGGATAGA
>CAIVYW010000340.1 GCA_903910205.1 uncultured Methylococcaceae bacterium
AATAATACATATAGACTGACTGACTGCTTCTGGCATACTTATTGCTTATTTAAAATAGGCATTTAAAATTATCGCTGTTTTAAATAGAAAGTGATAAACTTTTTATTGATTTTTAATAACTTATTTATAACGTAAAAATAGTTATAAATAACAAACTGGCATACAAATTGAATAGAGGTTAAAAGATGGAACAATATGAATGTTCACCGCAGTTATTAGCAGGTAAGGGTAAAAGGACAGTTAAAGATAAGGTTATTGAATGGGACTCATTACTTCCAGGTAGATGTTATCTGATACCTATTCAGGATGCTAACATAGTATCGCTTACTGTTCAGTGTAGTAAGGCAAGCAAGGTACTCAGTCGCAGGTTTAAACTGTATGTACACTATGATATAGGTATGGTTGAGATAGGTCGCATTGATAGTATAGTTAATAAGAGTGACGGTGTATACTCTTGGAATGATTAGACAATAGCTGATACGGCTAGAGTTGCCGCTGTTGCTATGGACAGAGAAGGGGATATACCAACATGTGAATAATAAATAATTAAAAGTTTAGTTACCCATTTTTACATAGGGCATTTTTTAATTAGCTAACGCTAAATTACTAAGTCCATATTTTACACGGCCTAATTTTTTAACGGTAAGCCTTAAAAACAACACTTCTATAATAGTTAATAACTAACTATTAATAACTAACTATTATAAACTAAACAGACTCAATCACTATTAATAACTATATTGTGGGCTGAACATAAATTAACAGGAAGTAAACATGAACAACAGTAAAATATCCGAACTTACCATTCATACATTATGTAGTATGATTCAAAATTGTTTAAATTTATCTTTAAAAGTTATTGCAAATCAATACAATTTGAACTACTATGTTGTTAGAGAGATTTATAGAGGGCATACCTGGAAACACGTTAGTAAAAATTATGATTTTTCGGGGCGCAAAGAACAGAATAAGTTTCATAAAAACAAAGGTGATTGGTGATGGAAGAATGTAACTGTACGAATGAGCAATATCCTTGTAATTACTGCATAGAAAAGTACAAAAGTTATATCTGGACTTGTTGCGGCGGAATTGAATTACATGAAGATGAAAAATGTCCGATTTGTGGTGAGGAATACTAGATGTTAGTTGTGATCGACTTTATAATTATGACTGGTATTGAGGCTGGTATTATCGTTTGTGTGGGCTGTTTAATTAAACTATGGAGGTCTTACTAAAATGAATGATAATACTATTGTTGTATTATCCTTAATAGCTTGTACATTATTTGGTATTGCTTTTGGTTGGCCTGTTGGAGTTGGTCTTTTTATATTCTGTTTAATTTTTGTTTGAGGTGACAGAATGATCTATATTAAATTAATGTTAGGTATTGTTTTAATCGGTATAGCTTATCAGCTTATTAAAGACTGGTTTGATAAAGGTAACTGCTTATGAAAGAGTTAAAACCATGCCCCCTTCTGTGGGGGTGAAGCAAACGCACATCATTGTGGCCTTGATTTCGGCTGTATTTGGCATGAGAAGAAGGAGGGGGATGATTGATGATTAAATTATTGCACTTACTAAGGACAAGTTTCATATTTTTCATCAGCACACTGGTAGTAGCAATAATATCAAAGAGTATAGTGCTATTTTCTCTTGCCGGTATCTTTGGAGGGTACCTTATTAGAGAGTTGGAAGAGGAGATATGCAGACCACTACCTGATCCACCGGAGGGGATGTGAATCAACTTACCAGAGTACAAACTAGAGCTTATAAAAAAATAACTCGTAAATGGCAAACTGCTTCATCTTTAAAAGAACGGTTGTGTACAATGTGGTCTTTATACCAAAAAGGTTATGTTGAAATTAAAGTTTTAGCTTACTGTTTTCAATGGAGAAAAATAAATGCCAGTTCTAAACCAGGAGCGAGCAAAATCTTGTAAATTTCACGTTGAAGATTGTGAATATGTAAGTAGTCCTTTTTTATGTTGGTGCGATCCTGCTGATATGCTAATCGGTGGTAAAAATCCAACTGAATATTGTCCTGAAATAACAAAATACTTATATGAGGCTGCTGGATGCAAATAAAAGTAGAGAAGATAACAGATGGTCAGTTGATGCGTAGGGCTTGTTCTTATACCATTAACGCTGAGTCAAAAATGACCCTGGGTAAGATTTATAAATGCGAACATAGTCCAATGCGTACTCAGATGTTCGTGGTAGAAATGATAGACATACCTACATTTGTAAGCGTTCATTTTGTTCGGCATAAGATTGGAGTGGAACACTTTGTTAAATCGAATCGTGATGACAGAGGTGCTGATTTTGTTGCTGACCGTAATACTCCGGTAAATCACATGATGTTTCTAAATGCAGAAGCTTTGATTACTCTGGCTAAAAAACGTTTGTGTTATAAAGCGCATGAGCAAACTGTTGTTGTTATGAATGAAATAAAACGAGAAGTTAAACGAGTCGATGAAGATTTAGCTAGACATATGGTTAAAAGTTGTTTATATAGAAATGGTTGTAATGAACTTAAACCTTGTGGTTGGTATAACCGATTCTTAATGAATGGTGATAGGTGGTAAATGTATATTATAAGAGATTGCTCTGAACAAGCTGCTAAGTTGGTTAAGAAGTATTATACTAATAAAGAGAAGGGTTTAAGACCTGATCTAAGAACTGGTAAAGAAACACCTTTTCCTTTTAAAGCTATGGCGGTTGGACAATCTTTTTTTATGTATAAAACTGAAACTGATTATTACTTAGATTATCTTGTTAAAAAAAGAGTTAGGGATTATAATAAAAAATACAACACTGAGTTTGCTTTAGTTAAACATCCTTTTAAACTTGAAGTAGTGAGGTTAGGTTAATGCCAGAACATTCTGATACCGAACGATTAGACGCTATTGCATCTGGATTTTGTGTTTCTATGTGTGTAGTAGATGGTGTTGAACATTGGATTTGTCTATATATTCCATCCGAACCTATAATTATTGGTTCGAGTTTACGGGAAGTTATTGATGCTGGTATAGAATTAAGGGATTTGAGGTCTAATTGATGACTCCTGAACAAATTGCAAAAAGCGGAACTGAACACGCTCACCAGACTGCACTCTTTTGCTGGTGTGCTTTGAATGTGGGCAAATATCCAGAGTTAAAGTGGTTTCATGCTATTCCTAATGGTGGTAGTAGGGGCGATAGTATAAAGTCAAGAGCAATTCGTGGAATGCAGTTAAAAGCTGAAGGTGTTAAGAAAGGGGTTAGTGATTGTTTTCTTCCTGTCAAGAGAAATGATTGTTCTGGTTTATATATTGAAATGAAAAAACCAGGAGCTTTAAACAAAGAATCTGATGAACAAAAAGAATTTGGTAAATTTGTAAGGGAACAAAATTTTGGTTATGTTTGTTGTGATAGTTGGGAAAAAGCGAAAGATATTTTAATTATGTACTTGACCTGTGAGTTTTAAAAGAGTAAGTTGTTTTTACATTGATTGGATAGGGGTGTCCAATAACTATTAAAATTAAAAAATGAGGTGACAAAATGGCAAAGAAACCTATAAAAGTTGTTGATCCTGGTGTAACTCTTAGTGATATTGTTAAGGCTACTGAAGCTGGTGCAATTATTTATACTTTTAAAGAGGAATATGAGCCTCTTATAGCTAGTGGTATGGTTGAAGTAAACGCAGCTATCGTCGATCCTGATAATTCAGAAGCTATCGCTACTCGTGCTACCCAGGCTGGTATTGAATTTGTTAAGAGTGGTGGTAGTGCTGCTGTATCTGTTCCTGATGCGCCTGTTAAGAAAGAGAAAATGCAGTTTGAGATTGAGCAGGGTATTGAGATTCCGGCTAATGGCGCACGTTCTGGACGTGAAACTGTATATCCTTTTGACAAACTTGAGGTTGGACAGTCTATCTTTATTCCTAATACTGAAGCTAAACCTGATGCTGCAAAGTCTATCGCTTCTACTATTTCCAGCACACACGCTCGCTTTTCTGTAGCTGATCCGTCTGGTAAAACCAGAATTGTAATGAAGGGTGAGAAGAAAGGCGAGACTGTTCCTGTTATGATTAAAACTCGTACTTTCACTGTTCGTGCTGGTGAAAAAGATGGTGTTAAAGGTGCTAGAGTCTGGCGCACCGCATAAGAAACAATATCGAGGGTGTTCCTTGATATTGGAGAACTGCTGATAAAATTTTGTCTCGACAACCAAATCCCTATCAGCAGTTCTCGACATTAAAACAACACATAAAGTAATCGGGCTGGTTACTGTTGTTTAATCCCTTATCTTCATGGCGCAAGATAAGGGATTTTTTTATTGTTATTTTGGAAATTCATAGTATTTTATTGACAACTCTTATTAATTTTGCCTATAGATTAACTATGAATGAAATAGATTTGAAAAAAGAATTTGCTGAATGTCTGTTGAAATACCCGAATGACCCTTTTAAAGCGGCACTTGAAGTATTTCCAGATGATAACGGTATTGCACTTAAAATGGCTAATGAATGGCCTATTGATAAGGAAGTTTTAGCTTTTAAAAAGGAACTTTTAAAAGATCGTGATCCGCTTGATTTTGTTCCTCAAAAAGCTGAACTTGCTATGAAAATTTGGAATGCAATGAACACTCCTGGTATTTATGTCGAGGATTTAGCTAAACTAGGAAAATTATACCACGAAATTATAAAGAAAGAAGAAAAAGGCGGGGAAGTTTTAAATAGTCTAGGCGATGCTTTTGCTGAAATTTCTAAACGTCTTCCGGTATGAGTAGTGTTATTGATAAACAACGTCTCTATATTCAAGAGGTTAATAGATGGTATGAATTAAAAGAGCATGAAATTCAGAGACAACTTGTAGAGGATAAAGTTCGTTTTAAAGTAGCTCCTGCTGGAAGACGTTCGGGAAAGACTGAGAAAGCTAAAAGATTTATAGTTAAAAATGCGATGAATATTGTAGGTGATTACTTTATTGCAGCACCTACTAGAGATCAGGTAAAAAGAATTTATTGGAGAGATTTAAAACTACTTAGCTTTAGTTCTCTTCATCCTGATCCACCATCAGAATCAACATTAACAGTTAAGATACCTACTCCAAAAGGTATTTCGACAATAAGTCTTATCGGACTTGATAAACCTCAACGTATTGAAGGTATTTTCTGGTCTGGTGGAATAATAGATGAAATTGCAGATATTAAACAAGACGCTTGGCAAGAAAATATTAAACCTGCTCTAGATACTTTTAATCCTGAAAATCCAAACTACAGAGCTTGGTGCTGGCTTATTGGTGTTCCCGATGGATTGAATCATTATTATGATTTAGCTGAATATGCAAAAATAAGCGGTGATCCTGATTGGAAACTTTATACCTGGAAGTCTAGTGACATTTTACCTCCTGATATTATTGAAGCTGCAAAAAGGAGTATGTCGGCTAGGCAGTACAGACAAGAATATGAAGCAAGTTTTGAAAATGCTAGTGGAAAAGTTTACGAGGACTATAATCAGGATAATATTTGTCATTATGAAATAATGCCTCACGAACAGTTATTGTGGGGACATGATTTTAACTTTACTCCTATGAGTTCTTTTGTAGGAGTTATTAGAGATAACAATTTATTTATACTTGATGAGATTGTTCTTGATTCAGCTATTTCAAGACAATCAGCAACTGAATTTATAGAAAGATATAAAGACCATTATAATAAAAATATTATTGTTTATGGTGATCCTGCTGGTCAAGCTGGTGAGAAACACGGTCATGCTTCAGACTATACTGAAATGAATGAAATTTTGGTAAAAGCTGGATGGAAAGTAGAAAGAAGAGTTAAAGCTGCTGCTCCTGCAATAAAAGATAGACAAAATGCAGTTAGGGCTAAAATAGCTAATGCTTCTGGCGAAAGAAGCTTGTTTGTTAATCCTGTAAAAGCTCCTATTACCCACAAGGGATTAGCAACTGTTCAGATAAAAGAAGGTTCTACTTTTATAGAAGTTGAAAGTAGATTTCAGCACATAACTACTGCTGTTGGATACTGTGTTGAGTACGAATGGCCTATTAGAGTTCCAGAAAATACAACAATAAATGCTAATGTACCGGCAGCAAATTATTTTAATAGATCGAGGTAATGATGGGCGCACCTACAAAAGAAGAAAGACTAGCTGAAATTCATGCAACTGCTTTAGAGCAATTTGATAATATTCAAGCTGCTGTTCGTGATGAAAGACTTCAGTGTTTAGAGGATAGACGTTTTTATTCTATTGCTGGCGCACAATGGGAAGGTGATTTAGGAGAACAGTTTGCCAATAAGCCTCGTTTTGAAGTAAACAAAATACACCTTGCTGTTATTCGTATAATCAATGAGTATCGAAACAACAAACTTTCTGTTATTTTCGAAGCTCCTGATAATGAAGATGAAGAATTTGCTGAAACTTGTACGGGACTCCATAGGTCTGATGAAAAAGACTCTTGTGCTGATGAAGCATACGATAACGCTTTTGAGGAAGCTGTTGGTGGAGGTATGGGAGCTTGGCGTTTACGAGCCGAATATGAAGACGAATCCGATGAAGAAAATGATTATCAAGTAACTAAAATTGAACCTATTTATGATGCTGATTCTTGTGTATTCTTTGATCTTGATGCTAAACGACAAGATAAAGCTGATGCTAATCATTGTTTCGTACTAACTCCTATTAGCCGTGATGCTTACATTGAACAATATGGCGAAGACCCTTCAGATTGGCCTAAAGGGATAACAAATAGTCAATTTGATTGGTCAAGTGATGATAGCGTTTACATTGCTGAATATTATAAAGTTGAATACAAAAAAGATGTTGTTCACATATATCAAGGCTTGACTGAAGATATTGTTAAATTCAAAGCTTCATATCTTAAAGAAAATCCAGATAAAGTAAACGAACTAAATGTTACCGGATATAATGAGATACGAACCAAAAAGATAAAGGTTAAACGTGTTCACAAATATATAATGTCAGGTGGTGGTGTCCTTGAGGATTGTGGGCTAATCGCTGGTAAAAACATACCCATAGTCGTTGTTTATGGTAAACGCTGGTTTGTGGACAATGTAGAGAGGTGCATGGGGCATGTGCGTTTGTCGAAAGATATTCAACGACTCAAAAATATGCAATTGTCTAAATTAGGCGAACTTTCTGCACTCAGTTCTGTTGAAAAACCTATCTTTCTTGCTGATCAGATTCGAGGATTTGAGGAAGAATGGAGCCGTGATCCAGTTGAGAACTACACGTTCTTGCGAGTGAATGCTATTAAAGACGCTAATGGTAATCCTATGTCTACACAACCAATAGGATATACAAAAGCTCCTAGCATACCTCCTGCAATGGCTGCTTTATTGCAAATAACTGAAACGGATATGCAAGACCTTCTTGGTAATCAACAAGCTGGTGAACAACTTCAACCAAACACAAGCGGATTAGCTGTTGAGTTAGTGCAAAATAAACTTGACATGCAGTCTTTTATCTATTTGAGTAATATGGGAAAGGCTAAGAAACGATCAGGTGAAATCTGGTTGTCTATGAACAAAGATATACTTGTTGAAGAAGGTAGAGAATTAAAAGCAATTGATGAGAAAGGCGATAGCAAAAAAGTACAATTGCTTAGAAAGGTTGTTGATAAAGATGGTAATATTAAAAATGAAAATGATTTGACTAAAGCTAATTTTAAAGTAACTGCTGATATAGGGCCATCTTCTGATAGTAAACGTAGGGCGACAGTTAGGGCATTGACAGGTATGATGGCTATAACGCAAGACCCTGAAACACTTCAGGTACTTGGTTCAATGGCAATGACTAATATGGAAGGTGAGGGTATTGGTGAGGTTAGAGACTTCTTTAGAGGAAAGCTTGTTAAGATGGGTGTTATTAAGCCTAATCCTGTAGAAGAAGAAGCAATGAAACAAGCTGCTGCTAACCAACAACCGGACGCTAATACTCAATATCTGTTAGCTGCTGCAAAAGCAGAAGAAGCTAAAGTAGAGTCGGCAAAAGCAGATGATGCTTTAACATTAGCTAAAGCTGAAAAGACTAGAGCGGAAACAGAAAAATTACAACATTCTGTACCTTTAGAGCATAAAAAACATAACTTAGAAGTTGCCAAAGTTCTACAAAGTTCTTTGAGTCAAACAGCTTCTTAAATTTTAAAACTGCTGCCACCAGCAGTAAAAAGGTGAGATATGGTAATTGAAGAGGGTTTTAATGAAGATGTAGAAGTTGAAGATAATAGCAATGAAGATTCCAACGAAGAAATAGTTGACACTGAGCAAGAAGAATCCAGTGAAGATGAAGAACAAGTTGAGGAACAATTTTCAGTAGCTATTGAAGGTGAACAAGAAGAATCTGAAGAAGAGATTCAGAAAAAAGACCCTAACTGGTTGAGTAATTTGCGTAAGCGTGATCGTGAAGCGCAACGAAAAATTAAAGAACTTGAAGCTAAATTAACAACTACACAAAAACCTGTTATATCTAAAATAGGCGCTAAACCTAAATTAGATGATGCTGATGTTGATTACGATACTGAAAAGTACGAAACAAAATTAGCAAATTGGTTTGAGAGTAAGCGTAAGGTGGATGAGGAAGAAGCTAAGAAAGAAGAGTCTGTTAAAAAACAACAGCTTGCTTGGCAAAATAAATTATCCACCTATAATGAAAATAAAATTAAATTACCAGTTAAAGATTTTAAAGAAATTGAAGATGAAGTTGGTTCTACTCTTTCTTTAGCTCAACAGAGTGTAATTATAAAGGTAGCTGATAATCCAGCTTTACTTGTTTATGCTCTTGGAAAGAATAAAAAAGCTTTAGATTCAGTTTCATCAATAAGTGATCTTGTTGAATTTTCTGCTGCTATCTCTAAATTGGAGACTAAATTGAAAACTACTACATCAAAAGGACCATCCACATTACCTGAAAAAGTTCCAACTGGTTCTGGAAAGAAACCAATTAGCGCTGACAAAGAGTTAGAACGGCTTAGAGCCGAAGCTGAAAAATCTGGTGATATGAGTAAAGTTATCGCCTATAAAAATAAATTAAGACAAAAATAAGGTGTGAATTATGGCTAATGCTTTTAGTAAGGAAGAACGAGTAGCTTTTGAAGACATTCTACAGGGTTTTCAGGATCAGATGGTCCTGTCTAAAAACGTAGGTGTTTATAAGCCGGGTGGCACTGAAATGGAACGTGCTAATAACATTATTTGGCGACCTATGCCTTATATTGCACAATCCTTTACCGGCACTGATATGACTGCCAATTTCAAAGACTTTACTCAGTTGAGTGTTCCCGCTACTCTTGGTTTCAATAAGTCTGTACCGTGGATTTTGACCGCTACTGAGCTTCGGGATCAGTTGCAGGAAGGTCGTTTAGGTGCTGCTGCTAAACAGAAACTCGCTTCTGATATTAATCAGGCTCTTGTATCTGTTGTATCTATGCAAGGTTCTCTTGTTGTTAAGAAAACTACTGCTGCTGGTACTTATGACGATGTTGCTTTGTGTTCTGCATTGCTTGACGATACTGGTGTTGTAAATTTTGATCGTGTTATAGGTATTTCTACTCGTGATTACAATGGTATGGCTGGTAACTTGGCAAGCCGTGTTGTTGATAATAGCAAATCATTGACTGCTTACGAGCGTTCGATGATTGGTCAAGTAGCCGGTTTTGACGCCTTCAAAATTGATACTCCTATTCGTCTTGCCGCTGCTGGTGGTGTAACTGTTACAATGAATGGTGCTAACCAGTATTACACTCCTAAAGCTACCTCTACTGCTGGTACTGGCGAAACAAATAACGTAGATAATCGTTTTCAGACTATTTCCGTTACTGTTACTTCAGGTACAATGAAAGTAGGTGATGCTTTTACAATTGCTGGTGTAAATAATGCGCATATGATTACCAAGCAGGATACCGGACAGTTGAAAACTTTCCGTATTAATGCTATTGTTACTGGGGCTGGTGGTACTGGTACGATTCAGATTACACCTCCTATCATTTCTGGTCAGGGTGCAACTGATGCTGAAATGGAGTACAAGAACGCTACAGCGACTCCTGCTAGCGGTGCCGCTCTTGTTTGGTTGAATACTGCTGCTGCTTACTTCAATCCTTTCTGGTATCGTGATTCCATCGAGATTATTCCTGGTGCTTATGCTGTTCCAGAGAATGCAGGTGTTGCTGTTATCAAAGGTTCTACCGATCAGGGTATTCAGTTAGTAATGCAGAAATGGTATGACATTAAGACTATGAAGACTTACTTCCGTGTTGATACGTTGTTTGGTGTTGTTAACAAAGCAACCGATATGAACGGCGTTATTCTTTGGAGTCAGACCTAATTACATTTCGATGGTAACTATAGTGTGGGCAATGTAAAAGTTGTCCGCACTATTTTAAAATTTATGGAGGTTTTAAAATGGCTGAAAATGAAGCTACTGCTAGAGTTATTGGAGAAAACGAATTTCCAAAGATGATGTATAAATATCCTTCGGAAACTCCTTTTTATTCTGAACTTCAAGATGGTAAGTATGACACTATTATTGTTGACGATGTTGAAGAAGAGACTGATGCAATAACGGAGGGCTGGTTTCTTACTTCACCTGAAGCTAAAGAGGCTGGTAAAGTTGAACCTAAAACTAAAGGATGGTCGTAATGGCTAAAAAACCTGCAAAGAAAAAGAAAGGCAAAGGCGGTTGCTAAATCATGGGCTGGACTAAGAGACAATTCGTAGCTGCTGCTTTTGAAGAAATCGGCCTAGCTGATTATGTGTTTGATCTTAGTCCAGACCAAATACAATCCTGCTTAGTTCGATTAGATGCTATGGTAGGTCGATTAAAAGGCTTATTTATCCATTGGCCTTTTTCTAGTTCTCCTAGTGATACCAATCTTGATACTGATACTAGATGCCCTGATTATGCTAATGAGTGTATCTTTTTAAATTTAGCAATTGCAATAGCTCCATCCTACGGTAAGCAAATTTCGCCTGATACTCGTAAAAATGCAAGCGATGCTTACGACACTGTAGTATCCTGGTCTGCAAGTCTTCCTCCTACTCGTCAAACTCCTGCTATGCTAAGTGGTTCTGGAAATAAACCTTGGCGAGGAAGTAGAACTATTAATATCGAACCAACTGTTGAACCTTTAAGCGTAAAAGGTAATGACCTTATTTTTTAGGAGATAAAATGCCCACAATAGATGAATTAGGTGTTGTAACGAGTTTATCTTCTAATGATTTGTTTCCTGTATATTCAAATCAAAATGGGGATACGTTTGCAATATCAGCTTCAAATTTAGCTAAATACGTTCAATCAACAATAACTGTCAATGATGGGAAAATAACACAATATGCGTCACCTACTTTAACTGGATTTTCAGTTCAGTTAAATGATGATGTTTATTCTGTTTTTCTTGTATTAACACCTACTGGTGGTTTTGCTGCTGGTACTTTAGTTTTTCCATCTAAAGCTAAACTTGTTGATAAACAAGAAATTATGGTTACTACAACACAAGCGGTAACTACGTTAACTATAACGGCTACTGGAACAAGTCTTATTGGTGCGCCAACAACACTTGCTGCAAATGCTTTTTTTAGAATGCGATATGACATTATAAATTCAACTTGGTATAGAGTTGGTTAAGGAGAAACTATGAAAAGTGTATCACCCTTTAAACCTCATTATGGCACTAATCAGGTAGTTAGTCCTGCTGTTGCTAGTGCGAGCATAACTCTTGATAAAAATGACACATCTGTTAGAATTATTAATAGTGGTGCTGCTATTGGTTATTTTAGATTAGGACTATCGCCTCAAACAGCAACGGCTGCTGATTGTCCGGTTAATATTGGTCAAACAATTGTTGTAGAAAAATCAATGCTAAGTGACACATTAGCTCATATTTCAGCTACAGGAACTACATTTCAGATAATGACAGGGGAGGGTGGATTATAATGAATTCTGTTTACCTTAATGATAGAAGTGCTATTTCTGCAAGCGACTATCTTGTTATAGAAGCTATTTCTGTAGAAGTTTCTCCTAGCTTCTAACTGAGGATTGTTATGCAAATTTCCATTCTGAACGGTTCTTTCACCGATCAAAACTGTGATTTTAGGTCTTCGTATCCGATCAATATGATGCCCATTTTCGATAAAAATGGATTGTCTGACTTCTACCTTAGACCTGCTGAAGGTTTGGTTAAAGACGGCGATGGTCCCGGTGTTGATCGAGGTGGAATCAATTGGAATGGAAATTATTATCGAGTGATGGGAACAAAGTTCTGTTTGATTAGTGATACAGGGGTTATTAGCCAACTTTGTGATATAGGTGGTGTTGGTCAAGTTACTTTTGATTATGGATTTGATAGACTTGCTATTGCATCTTCTGGAATATTGTTTTATTGGAATGGAACTAACTTAACTCAAGTCACTGATCCTGATTTAGGTTATGTTGTTGATATGTTGTGGGTAGATGGGTATTACATGACAACTGATGGAACTTATTTAGTTGTCACCGACCTTAATGATCCTTTATCTATAAACCCATTGAAATATGGTAGTTCTGAAGCTGATCCTGATCCAATAAAAGGTTTACTTAAAACAAAGAATGAGGTGGTTGCTCTTAATAGATATACTACTGAATTTTTTGATAACGTAGGTGGTTCGTTATTTCCTTTTGCTAGAATTGAAGGCGCACAAATTCAAAGAGGTTCTATAGGGACATTTAGTTGTGCTATCTTTATGGATGTTGTTGCGTTTTTAGGTAGTGGAAAGAAAGAACCACCTGCAATTTGGTTAGGTATTAACGGGACTTCTTCTAAGATTTCAACAAATGAAATTGATGGTATTTTAAAAGAGTATACTGAAGCTGAATTAGCTAAAGTTGTAATGGAAACAAAAGTAGATGAAACTCAAAATTTATTGATGATTCATCTTACTGATAGAACTTTAGTTTATGATGGTGCAGCATCTTTACTTGCTAAAGAGCCTGTTTGGTTTATTTTACGATCTTCTCTTGTTGAAAATTCAATTTATAGAGCTAGAAATTTAGTTTGGTGCTATGATAAATGGCAAATAGCTGATCCATCAACAACCTCTTACGGTCATTTAACAAACTCGTCTTCTCAACATTATGGTAAAACTATAGGTTGGGAGTTTGGTACAGGTATAGGTTACAATAAAGGTAAGGGATGTTTAGTTAATTCTATTGAGCTTTTAACATTAACCGGACGAACTTTATTAGGTGATGATCCCACAATATCTACTTGTTATTCAAATGACGGTGTTAATTGGAGTCAAAAAAAGTTTATTAAATCAGGAAAGCAAGGTGAAACAAATAAACGTTTAGTTTGGCCTAGACAAGGAAGGTTTAGTAATTGGAGAGTTCAGAAGTTTAAAGGAACAAGTGATTCTTTTATGTCTTTTTCAAGATTAGATGCTGAACTAGAGGCTTTGTATGTCTGAACAAATAAAAATAAATAGAGAACAATTAGCTCAATTTATAGCTGATCCAAGAACAATAAAAGCCTTTGAGTTATTAGTTAAAGTATCTAACGAACTACAAACAAGTAAGTACCAATCTTCCGATGGTTCTAATGGTATAACAACAACAGTAACAACCGCTTCTTTAGTTGGAAAGACTATAACAATAAAAGATGGGTTAATAGTAGGATTCATATGAAACTTGTTCCTATTGAGCATAAACAAGAAGAACTACTTATTCTTGAAAAAGCGATGATGAGTGAAGAACAAGTAGAGTGTCCTTTAATTCATCGTTTTGCCCCTGGATTATATATTAGAGAAGTTCATATACCTGCGGGAACACTCGCTTTAGGTAATACTCAAAAATTTGAGCATCTAAACATTTTACTTAAAGGTCGAGTTCAGATTGTTGCAGATAATGGGGAACTTTTAGAATTAACCGCTCCTATGACATTTGTGGGTAAACCTGGAAGAAAAGTTGGTTATATTCTTGAAGATGTTATATGGCAGAACATTTATCCCACAACGGAAACTGATATTGATAAATTGGAAGATTTTTATATAGAAAAATCGGACTATGCTTACTCAATGCTTGCAAATTCAGTTTCTATTGAATACGACTGTAGAGAAGAGGATCGTGCTGATTATTTATCTATTTTGAATGATTTTGGATTTGATGAAGCTACAGCAAGAAGTCAGTCTGAAAATGAAGACGATCAAATACCTATGAATAGCAACTTCGGAGTTATTATAAGTGATTCTCAAATTGAAGGTAAAGGTGTAATAGCTACTATTCCTTTTGAATCGGGAGCTATAATAGCCCCTGCTATGATAAATGGTAAAAGAAATCCAATAGGACGTTATACAAATCATTCAAAAAATCCTAATTGTGAGTTTGTTTGGTTAGATGATAAAAATATAGTTATTCGTTCTTTAAAAAGAATAAAAGGGTGTGTTGCTGGATATAAAGGCGAAGAATTAACTGTTAATTATAGAACAGTATTAAATAAGGTTTTATTTAATAAAGAGGTAGAAAAATGTCTTCAATGATAGCTGCTGTAGCTGGTTTAGGTGCTTTTAGCGCAACTGCTGCTTTAGGTACAGCATCAGTAGGGGCTACTTTATATGGTGCTAGTCAAACTGCCGGTGCTGCTAGGGACGCAGCAAATATACAAGCTGCGTCTGCTCAAAAAGGAATAGATGCACAAACTGCTGCAAATTCTGATTTAAAAGCTTTACTCGCTCCGTACACAAGTGCTGGATATGGATCGTTGCAACATCAGCAAGACCTGCTTGGTTTGAACGGAAATGATGCTCAGTTAGGAGCTATTAATTCAATTAAACAGAGTTCTCAGTTCGATCAATTAAATAGAACAGGGCAAGATGCTATTCTTCAAAATGCTTCTGCTACAGGTGGTTTGAGAGGTGGTAATACTCAAGCTGCTTTAGCTCAGTTCAGTCCCGCTTTGCTTAATTCTCTTATCAGCGACCAGTATACAAAACTTGGTGGTATTACTAGCATTGGTCAAAACGCTGCTGCTGGAACTGGTAATGCTGGTATGCAATCAGCTAACAGTGTTTCAGCCTTACTTGCTCAACAAGGTAGGGCTAATGCTGGTGGTATTTTAGGTCAGGCTCAAGCTTTTAATGGGGCTATTAATACAGGCGCAAATTTAATTGGAAGATATGGTGGTTCTTCAGGATGGGGTGGATTAGGATCAAACAATAATAATTACGGTATCGGCGGTGATGGTAATTATGGTATGAGTCCTGAATTAGTTCAGGGTGATAATACAGGATGGTCAAATTTTTACGAATAAAAGGTAACTAAAATGGCTGAAGGTACTTTGTTTGGAAATACGTCGATGGACCCTATTAATTACAATATTACTCCTGCTGATCCATTAGGGAGTTATGACAAAGGGTTTGCTCAATCTAAAGCCTATGAAGATAGACAACGTGCTGATGATGAATTTAATAAACAAAAAGCTTTAGAAGCTCAGTTAACTGAAACATTAGCTAAACCTTATTTTGAATATAAAGATATTGCTCCTTTAATTGCACAAATGCCTGTAGAAAAGCAACAAGCTGCAAGTAAATCTTGGTCAATGTTAAGTGTTGAACGTCAACAATCTGCATTACAGCAAGCATCTAAAGTTTGGTCTGCTTTACAATCAGGTGAAAATGATACTGCATTAAAAGTTCTTAATGAACAAAAAGAAGCTGCTGAAAATTCAGGAGATGCAGCGAGCGCTCATGGTAGTGAGTCTTTAATTGCTCAAATAGAAAATGATCCTAAACAAGCTCTTCTCGGAATGGGTATAACATATGGTCATATTCCAGGTTTTAAAGAAATCATAGATGCTTCGTCAAAACAAGCTGAAAATATTCGTAAAGAGAAAGAAGAACCTTATAATTTCAGAAAACTGCAAGCCGATACAACTAAATCTGAAATACAATCTGATAGCGAACAAAATAAAATAGATTCCGAGATAGATCTTAAAAAAGCTAAAGCATTAGCTGCTGAAAAAGGTAAAGGTTTAGGTTTAACTACTGAACAGTCTAACGCTTTATACGGTCCAGGAGGTGTGGTTGATACAGGCAGATATAATCCTGAAAAATTACACAAATGGAACGCTGTTGCTATAGCTGATGCTGAAATATCTAATCCGGGAATGACTGATTTTCTAGCTGTTGCTGGTAAAGCAAAACTTACAACTAATGCTAAATTTCAACAAACGGTAGCTGATTTAAAAGTAATGCCAACTCTTATAGATAAGGTTGAAGAGGCTGGTAAAAAGTTAGATTTTAGTAATTTAAAGGGATTCGGTACAGTTGACGAATGGGCAAAGGCACAAACCAATTCGCCAGAACTTACTCGCTATATGACATTGCGAAATGACATAATAATGACCCTTGGAAAAGCGTTAAGAGGGACTATGACAGACAAGGCGCAAGCTCTTGAAGAAGAAGCGTTTGGTAAAACATTAGCTGGTCCTGCTTTACATGAATGGGCAAAGGCACAGAAAGAAGCTGTACAAGCTCGTAATGATGAATATGAAAAGTTTACTGAAGATAAAGGTAAAAATAAAGCTACTCAGGTAAGAGCAACCCCTACTGGTTCTACCGCTTATAAACCAGAGGCTAGTCCTTTTTCTAAGTATATAAAGAGCGAGTGATATGAAACTTGATCCTAAAATTCATAAAATAGATGCTCCTAAAAGTTATAATGATTCTTTTTGGATTGATCTTGCTAAAGAAGCTGAAATTAAGAACGGATTACCTAAAGGTTCACTTAGAGCTATTTTAAAAGCCGAAGCGAGCAATCACGGCGATATAAGCTCTAAAGGTGCATATACTCCTTTTCAAATATCTAAAAAAACAAGGGATGATATATTAGCTAAAGATGGATACGATGCTTTTGAATCTCCTGAAAATGCAGTAAAAGCGGCGGTTCAAGTTTATAAAGAAGGACTATCTTATTCCGGTGGCGATCCAATCGGTGCGGCTAAGTTTTATAATGGTGGTGCTGATGGTAAAAAAAGTCCATCTACAAAAGCTGAAAATGATTCTTACGTTAATAAGTTTGGTTCGTTCTTTAAACGTATAAGTGGAGTTTCAGAAGCGGTTGCTGATGAGTTGCCTGCAAAGAAAACTCAGGAAGTTCACCCTGACATTATAGAAGCTTATCGAACTGGTGAAATGACTCCAGAAGATTCTAAAGCGTTCGCAGAGATGTACCCTCAGTATGTTAGAGGTGAGGACGTAGTTGAGAAACCCAAAGCTGAAGTTTTGCATCCAGACATAGTAGAGGCTAGAAACAGTGGAAAAATGTCACCAGAGGACGCAAAACTTTACGATGAGGGGATTGCGAGCGGAGCTTACACTCTTCCTGAATCTAAACCTCTTGCCCCGGTTGAAATGGCTCAAGTTCCCACGATTCAACCCAATGATAATTACGATCAAATAAATTCTGATTTTACAGGCGCATCCGCTGTTATGAACGGTTCTCCTGATCCGAGAGTAACGGATACTATTAGAAAATCCCAACGTATTCAATCTTCTCCTGAGTTTGGTTCAAACGCTTTAAACATGGCATTTGCAAACGCTGCTGGTGCTGGCGTTCCTGGAAATTCAGTTAGTATGACTCCTGAACAATCTTCCATGCAAAGGGCTGATCTTACTGCTGCTGATCCTGAAGAAATGATTAGGATTCTTAAAAGCAATTATCCTAATTTAGATATTAAAAAAGATGAAGCTGGTAATTATCATTATACATCCCCTACTGATGGAAAATTGTATGCTATTGATCCTCAATTTGGCTCACATGACATTTTAAGAATGGTGAGACAGCTTCCCGCATACTCTATGGGAGGAGCTTCGGCTTTAGGTCAAATAGGCGTTCAAACCGTAATGGAAGGAATCAAAAAGTTAGAAGGTGGTGATTTTAATGTTTTACCGATTGCTACAGCGGGTGCGTTAACTGCTGGACTTAATAAAGCTGCTACCCCTATTGTTGCGGAAGAAGTTAAAAATCTACTTCTGGAAGGAAGTATGACTAAGGAAAATTATGCTCAATTAGCATTAGATGCTTTTAAACGTGATGATAAAGGATTAATAGCTAGACAAAAATTAGCATCTTTTTTCCAACCAGATAGTGAACTTAAATCAGCGGCAGAAAATCTTAAATTAAATGACTTACCTTCTGATATTCTTAATAACAATAGTAATGCTAGAGAATTAGCAGCAATAACAAGAATTGATAAAGGAAGCGACGCAGCAAATGCGTTTTTAGGTTCCAGTGATACAGAAGGGGTGGTTCAAAAAGTTCAAAATTCAGCAGGTTCCCTTTTAGAAAATAATTATGGGGCTACCAATGATGTTGTAGGTCTTAACAACAAAGTTAAAGCTAATATGGAAGATATCATAAAGCAAATAAAACCATTTGAAAAAGACCTGAGCGATGTTTTAAACAATCTTGTTAAACCAGAAACTTCTGCAATAACAACCAATACTAACGAAGCTATTAAAGAATCGTTAAGAGGTGTTGATTCTTCTTTATTAACTCCTGAACAAAAAACTGTTTATAATTTATTGACAAACTCTGAAGATTTACAATTCGGTTCTTTAAATAAATTACAACAAATGGTTGGTGAATCTTTAGACTCCGAATCTACTTTATTTCCAGGTATGAGTAAACGGGATAAATCGATTCTGTATGGTGCTCTTAAATCAGACGTTGATGCCACTGTTGAATCTACCGGAAATACACAAGCATTAGAAATACTTAAAAAAAGAAATGAATTAACTATTCAAAGAAAGGGTTTTGAAAATCAACTTAAAGGTTTATTTGGTAAAGAAGCTGAGGAAAGCATGGTTCCAAAAATTCAAGCCTTAGTAAATAAAGCTGGAAAAGGAGATTTAGAATCTTTACAAAAAACAATTTTGTCTATACCTGAAGAAAATAGAGCCGAAGTTTTATCTACCGCTATTAGACGAAGTTTGATAGGTGATGACGTATCAACTATCAATAAATTTTCTCAATTTCACGAAAATCTTGAACAGAATCCCGAACTAAAAAAGTTTTTTACTGATACTTTAGGAGAAGATTCTGAAAAAGATTTGAAGTCTATTAATACAATTTTTGATTCTGTAAAAAGAAGTGTTGATAAAATAAAAGAGTCAAAAGGTGCTATAAATGAATTTTCAGATTCAATAAAGGCTGAAAAAAATTCAACAGGTGTTATAGCTTCTACCTTTGGTCGAATAGCGTCTTTAGTATCCTACAAAACTTTACATATTCCTGCTCCGGCTTCTTCTATATCAGCATTTGTGCATAAAATGATTAGTACAAATGATGTGGGCAAGGCAGAACTTGCCCACATGCTTTCTAGTTCTCATTTTTCAGATTTAATAGCCGAAGCAGCGAAAAATGGAGTTGTACCTAACAAAGTTGTAGGCTCTTTAGCTGTATCCGAACCCTTTAACGCCTACGCAAAAATTAATCCAGATATACCTAAAGACTTGCAAGGTAGAATAAAATATATTAACTCTATAGTTCAAGAGGGACTAAAAGAAAACATACCTCAATCAAAAAGGAATAAACCAAATGAATATATTAGATAGCCCATATCCGATTTTCTATAATACTGATGGTTCTCCTTTATCTAACGGTTATGTATATATTGGAACTGAAAACCTTAATCCTGAAACAAATCCTATAACCCCGTATTGGGATTCTGCAAATACAATACCTGCTATAAATCCACTAAGAACATTAAATGGTTTTATAGTTAACAATGGAAATGCGGCTAAGATTTATATTCCAGTTAATTATTCAATGACGGTAAAAGATATTAACAAAAAATTAGTATCTTTTAATCCTTCAAATGGAACAACATCAAGTACAGCTCCTACCGCAACTGTTCCAAACACAACTTCATTTAAGAACAAATTTCTTAATGGGGATATGAGATTTGACAGAACTAATTTAGGTGCAGTTATAACCCCTACTGGTTCCGGTAACATATTAGACTATTTTTATGCTACATTATCTCAATCTTCTAAACTAACCTTTCAACAAGTTGCTGATGCGCCTCCTGGTTTTTATTATTCAGAAAAAGTAACGGTTCTTGCTCAGTATAACTCACAAGTAACGGACCAATTTCTGTTTAGTCAGAATATTGTGGGTAGAGATATTGTTGATTTTGGTTTAGGAACTCTTTATCCAGCTACCATAACAGCTTCTATTAAAGTTAAAACTTCTGTAGCTGGTGTATATTCTTGTTCATTATCTAATTTAGCTGGAAACCGTTGCTATATTGGCACTGTCACTATAATTGCTGCAAATGTATGGCAAGATTGCGCTATAACTTTAGTCGCTGATAATTCGGGAACTTGGCCTAAAGATTCAACAACAGGTTTAATATTTTCTATAGATTTAGGATGCGGTAGTAACTTTAATATTACCCCTAATAGTTGGGTAAATGGAGCATACAAAAGAACAGCAAGTTCGGTAACTTTTGTTAATCAATCAAACGGTTCTACTTTTCAAACAACAGGATTTCAAATCGAAAAATCGTCGTCAATGACTGATTTTGATTTTAGACCATATAACGTAGAACAATATTTAATTGACGGACTACCTACAATACCTCCAACTTCTGCCTCTATTCGCCAGACAGTTCAATACGGAGCAGTGACAACAGCGGGTATTCCATCTGCATTGGCAGCAGGAAGCGGTCTTGCGCTTAATCTTGCAGCGACAGCAACGCCTTTGAACATGACCTTTGCCCAAGGGTTCAACAGCACAGGCACTCCGAAAGACTCGTTTGAACAACTTGCAGCAGATGCAACGGAAATACTTACCTGTCCTGCATATAACAACAGTTTCGTTTATCGGGATGCTGCAACAGCATGGGGTGAGACTCTTGCACCACCTCAGTATGGTGGGGTTTACAACCAGACAGCTCAGAGTTGTTTGAGTCTGAACAATATCTCTACTGATGATTTTGGAAACACTTGGACGAATACCTCGGTTACGTTCAGCAACGCTACTCCTGCAATCGCTGGAACGTATATGGGAGTGTTTAACGGTTCAAGTTCTTACATGCGATCAACGAATTTTACATCACTGGGTCAAGGTGGGTGGACGCTTAGATGTAAATTTAAAACAGGTGCGAGTATACCAGCTGAGTCAATACTAAACGCTGGGAATACAAGCGGATATGGTGTTTCCATATTGACTGCCGCGTCTAAACTAACTGTTTATTTATCATCGAATGGATCAAGTACTGATATTGCTACTGGAACTACAGGCACAAGCACGTTAGCAATAAATACATCGTATGATCTCGAAATAACCTTTGATGCTGTTTCTGGAAAATATTTCTTATATCTTAATGGTACATCGGAAATTACTCCGGTGGTTAGCTCGTTAAGAATTTGCAGTATATCGAACATAACAATCGGTGCGACTTCTGCGGCTTCTCCAGCTAATTTCTACACAGGCTCTATTCAAGGTTTCGAGTTCCTACCCTACTGTGCTCATCCTAATGGAACAACCTTTACACCCCCTACAACTCTCGCTAATGTTGCAGCAGCAGGATACGCCAGCGATTGGTTCGATACCAACGCTGCATTATTAAAGTCGGTATCTGCTGCATCCTCAAGTGCGGGTGTTAATCCAACATTTACTTCAAAAGCTAGAGTGTATGCTGGTGAGGCGATTACTACTGCCGGTGGGTTCTCCTCTGTTACCACCTACAATTATAACTTAAATAGAATGGCAGGTAGTCTTGGTTATGGACAAACCTTACAGAGCGTTACTCGTGTCATCGGTGCTACCTATTACAATCCAACCGGAAAGCCTATATATGTATACGCCAACGGAGGCACTGGAAGTATACTAAATGCCTATTGGAACGTACAAATAAATGGAGTGACAGTTATGCAGTCCAGTGCCTCCCCTGGAACTAACGCATGGCTAAGTGTTGGTTTTATTGTTCCTCCAGGTTGTTCATACAGTCTAATCCAAGGGTACGGAACAACACCTATAGCATTTACTTACGAGATGAGATAATGAAAAAATATAAAGATCAAAACAACAAAGTTCATTGCCTAGAATCAACCGATTTTGAGTATTTATTGCCAGAGGGTTGTGTGAGGATAACCGAGGAAGAAGCCTATACTCTCCTTGCCCCAACACAGGAAGAACTTGCACATCAAGCAGTAGTGGCTCAAGAACTAGCGGATATAGATGATACCAAAACCGACAATCGAGTTACCAATCTCGCAGCCAAGACTAAAGCACAGGTTAAGAAAATGGCTGATGATATTGTTACCCTGGATGAGGCAAAGGATGTGATTAAAACACTCCTGATTATTGTTAGAGTGTTGGCTAAACGTCTGTAAACCTTAACCTTTAGGATTCCCAAATGCTCACATTTACAAGCGATGATGCTACTTGGATCGCAAAAGTTGTCACTGGTCTTTTGAGCTTTATAGGTGGTGCATTGTCGGCTGCCTTTGTGTGGGGTGCTAAAATGAACTCACGAGATGAAGCAAACAAGAAACAGGATGAGCTGATTGTTGATATCAAGCAGGACTTGGAAGAACTAAAACTTGCAAAGGAGGTTGAGAAACGTGAGCAAGCTAAGTTCTGCAAGGATCGCTGGGATAACCTTCAATCAGAGCAGACCAAAGCAATTGATGCAATTAGTAAAAGCATCTGTGATTCAGTTAGGGTTATGATTGCAAGTGTCAAGGAGAACTCAACCAAGGAACTGACTGAAATCCATGTTAAAGTTGGTATACTTCTTGATCGGACAAGTCCTGATGAGGAACTACGGGCGATGCTGAAAAATATATTAGATCAACGTCAAGGTGAGCAGGATAGGAGGCATGAATAATGAAAAAAGGGTAGCACCTACAATACCAAAACCAACTTATGTAAAGGAAGTTAAAAAGTAATTAGGAGAGGTTATGATTGGAATTGACGATGCAGTTGCAGCCGCAACAAGTTTGTTGAGTAAAGGGATCGACAAAATTTGGCCTGATCCTGCCGCAAAAGCCAGTGCAGATGCCGTACTATTAAAAGCTACTGCTGATGCGGCTATAGGGCAGATGGCGGCAAGTATGGCGGTTATTCTAGCTGACAGTCAATCTGCTGACTCCTGGACTTCCAGAGCAAGACCTTCCTTTTTGTACGTCATGTACATAATGATCCTTGTGTGTATCCCATTTAGCCTGTTATGGGCTTTTACTCCCACTTTTGCCGCTAATATGGCTGCTGGTATGCAAGCGTGGCTAAAAGCCATTCCTGACTCATTGTGGGCATTGTTTGGAGTAGGTTATACTGGTTATGCTATTAATCGAACAGTTGAAAAAGTTAAAGGAGTTAACTGATGAGCGCTTTATGGGATTTGCAAGTTCAATTTGTTAGAGCTAAAGCTAAACTTATACTTAAAGCTGAAGAATTAGGAATTGAAATGACAGATGGTGATGCTTATCGTGATCCTCGTGTTTTTGGTGCTGTAGGCGTAAATAAGCCTAATGTGTATGGTGAATCGAAGTCATGCCATAAGTCTCGTCTAGCACAGGATTTTAACGTCAAAAACGAGGAAGATCACGTTAAGCTCCATGACGAATGGGATAAGCTAGGCGGTAGTCCTCGTATTGACCACGATATGAACCATTATTCATTTAGTTATCAAGGGATGCGATAAAATTTTAGACGAATATATCTTTTTCAAATTACGGTAAACGTGCATTTTAATATTAGAATCTGCGTTTACCGTTTCTTTTACTATCTTCCGTAATGCTCTTGCTTTCTTTCCGTTCATTATCTCACCCAAATATTTTAGTTTTCTTGTAATATCCTATATCAAATAACATATTCGTTGCTTCTTTTATATACCAATCATAATCTATATCAGAAGGAAATTCAACTGGTAAATTCATTAATGGTTTTGCACCATCTGATTTAGGTACTTTATTTCCATTTGTTTTATATTCTATGTAACCTTGCTCATTCTTAGTATAGTACCATCTTATTACTTTACCAAGATAAACGGCTTGCTTTGTAGCTCCGCCTTTGACATTCCGTACTGACACAAATTTAGTAACATCTGTGCATTGAGTAATGGTATCGGCAAGTTTAATTCCTTTAGTAATGTATTCGACAATAGCCTCTGAGCATATTGTCGTCTGTGGATTTTTATGGAATCTAAAAATTGCTTGTTTCGGATCGTTCCAAGGGTTAGAGTAAGTACCTTTTGTTTTGCACGTTCCATCTTCTTTCACCGCTATGTAATTGTTAACGTCTTTGGAATAAGTTGCTTTATATCTAGTTTCTTCAGTTACAAAATTAGTTATTTGTTCCCATTGTTTTATAATACTATTTAATTCAGGTTCTTTAACTCTAGGGCATTTAATAACTATACCGTCTGTATTTCCTGAAACAACTGGTATACCCACACTCTCTATCATTTCAATGAGCATAAGTAAACAGAGTTGTCCGGTGATTGTAACCTGGAGCAAAAGATCAGGGGCATAGAGCAGCGAATATTTGCTTCCTAGCTTACCGAAGCTGCCGTTAATGGTAATCTTCAGACTGTCGGCAACAATTGAATTTTTGGCCCGTTTTGCTTCAATACGGCGGTTTACAATCGACTCATAGACCGATAGAAATTCTTGACCTAAATGTGTGGGCATAAGTTGATTGTTAAGAACAATTCTTGGATAAAAGGACTCAACATCACGATCTATAAGAACTGTGTCTTTATCTGATAAATGCGCTACTGATTTCTCTGTTGAATGTAGTCCTCCCATTCCAACTGTATACGTGGACCTATTCATTTTTATTATAAGACCCCATTTCCAACCACTGCTTGTTTTTATTTTGTCTCCTACTCCTTCAGGCCATTTTGGGCTACCTCCATTATCAATGGTAAATTTAGAGGTCTGTATAATATTGAGTTTTTCTGATAAATAAGAAGAGTTAAAACGAACAAAACTAGGAGTTTTATATTCATATTGTGTTCCTTCTTTAATTATTGGTTTCTTAGAAAAATAGCCTTTGAGTTTAGCAACTTCCTTACCGATTACTGATTCAGCTATTTGAGCATCAGACTTAGAGCGTAAATCTATTCCATATTGGTCCGTTAATTGATAACGAAGCGTTAATTGCGGTTTAAGCTCATTACAAATTAATACTGTGTTATCAAGATCGTTAACACAGTATTTTTTAAGCTCCTGAATCTCATCATAAGTTAAAGTCGATTGAGGATCATAAGGTAAGTCCTGCATTTTGTTACAATGCAATCTTCCAGCATACGTCTTTAATGATGCTGTTAAAGGGCAAACCTCAATCAAATCAATATGATTAATAACAGGCATTATAATATTATACTTCTTTTCTAACTGATAAATTTGCAATTGGTTTAATATTATTTCATTAGAAACAGTGTGGATCGTTTCAGTTGTAAACTTACCAGTAAGAAATAGAGTAGTAATAGGTATGTCATAATTACGAGAATTAAAACCTATTACTAGAAATTTATAAAACATCCACCTCATTTTATCTAAATCTATAAAAGAAGTATACGGAGATTGTTCAAAATCAACAATACCTCCATTTATAAGTGATTTAAAAGCTACATAAAAAATATTATTGTAGCACTCAACATCAAATACAAATGGAGTTCCAGCAGGAGTATTTATAATATCCTGGTCAGAAAGGCGCATCTTCGTTCTCAATCTCCTGTATCGTACAATCATTCATTTCTGAATAAATTATACAAAAATATTTAGCTAATAAAGAAGGGCTACCGTCTTCATTATGACAATTTGTGATCGCGCTTTTCCTAGCCTCATAGGCTATTTGTTTATCTTTAGTTACAAAACCTTCTGTTTTATTTTTATTCCAAACTATATATAACATTTTATTCCTCCGTAACCTTATTTTCTTCAGCTTGACCATATCCTAAAATAACCCCTCTTAAATTATCTCCAAAGAAAAACATCTTATTTGATTCAATATCAAATTCTATTGATTTAGCATAAGGTTCAATCATAAGAATGGACGCTATATCAAGACTCATTCCATCAGGAATACCATCGACAATATAAGATGATTCATTACCCACATCAGTAAGATTTGTCACTCTACCTTTATTGAAACAAACTATTCCGTCATCACAGAAAGGTTTTATAGCTTTCAATGCTTTAAACAAATTCTCTGGAATAGGCCAAGGATTACATTCATTCTTAAATAAGCCTCTATATTCTGGATATACTAGATCAATTGCTTTAGTAACCAAAAAGGAATTGTCTTCAAAATAGAATGATATAAAGTTTTCAGACGATCCTATACCTTTAATCTCTTTATCTGTTTTAACTAATGCTGTAGAGCATTGTTTATTAATAGCTAATTTTCTACCATTAAAGGATTCACCATGCCAAATCTCAATAATGATATTACCGTTTGTAGAAACAGAACTCCCATCTTGTATAAGAATATTAGAATATAGTGCGTTATCTTCCGAATCACTAATCAAAGGGTTTAGTATTTTGAAATACTCTTTTAATTTTGTATTAACTATTATTGTATCTATTAAAGGAGTATATAAAAAGACCAGATCGTTTGCGTTAATACAATCAACTATCCCTTTGAACGGTTCTGAATTTATCGCAAGTTGATATTCATTCAACTGAACGATAGACAAACCAACAGAACAGTTGTTCAGAGCGTCTAAAAGTTGATATGTGTGTGGGCAAGCGTTCAAGTCTTCCTCAACATTACATGCCATCATAATTGTACCGTTTGACGCTACGATCCAATTATTTGCAATATAACAATACTGCTGTTCAATTGTTCCGACTCGTTTCTGAGCAGGAAGGATAAAGGTCAGAGCTTTGATAAGGTTTTCAGCAGGATTACGCTGATCTTTTTTCTTCCTTCTTGCTCGTTTAACTTTAGTTAGAATGGGGATATTATTTTCAGTTTCCACTCTTTAACTCCTTCTCAACTCTTTTAATACATCTTAAAAGTTCAGCACGAATTTCAATTTGTTTCTCCATTGAACATTCGTTGGCTATTTGTATCCAGTTAGTAACGATAGCTTCATTTTCTTTCAATCTCTCTAGTAACCCTTCTAGCATCGGTTTTTTCATAGCCGTTTATTCCAAAGTTGACGAATATAGCCAATTTTAATTTTAAATCTTCCAAATTTACCCATACTTCTAATTTCAATAGGACAAGGCCAAATTAATATATTACATATACCTTCAGCTAACATTATTCGTCTTTGTTGTTTAAACATTTTTAGTCCTCTTTAAATAAAGTATCTATACAATGTTTACATAAACTCATAGGTACATATTCATCTTCACTAGAGTTATATCTTAAACACTTTAATTTTAAACCGCACAGCATACATTTTTTCCATTCTATTTCTATTGTAATATCTCTTCCGTAATTATAATCATGTTCTATCTTCATTTTTAGCCTCTTTAATCTTATCATAAATCATTTGTGAACAATGAGCTAATTTTAGCATATCTAGCTTATCTTGTCCATCTCTTGAATTTTTACCAATACGCTTTAAGTATTTTTCAGCTTGACCTGCTATTTGTTCAACCGTCCAATTTGACATAGGGTCTTCGTATTTATCACCATATTGAGGTATAACATAATTTTCAATATGATTATTAACTATAAAAGCGAAATTTCTCCATTCGTTAGTTTTTGTTGAACATCTGCTTTCTTTTATAATATCTTCTATTTTAAGAGTAGCTAAGTTATTTAATTCTAGTTCACAATCAAAACAGGTAACAAAAATTTCGGAATCTTCTAATTTTCTATAGTTTCCTATTCTTTTGATTTCACCACAAACAGTACATTTTACTTTAGGAATTAGTTCTTCATCATTAAAACTAGATATTGATTTAAAATCACCTAATTCTAAAATATTATGTTTTTCAACACAGTCATTACAAGTTACAAACTTATTTCCAGCTTTATCATATCTAATTAAAAAATGACCAAACTTCTTTTTACAAATTGAACATTCAGAATTATTACCTTCGATAGAAAACAATTTATCAATACTCATAACCTAACACCTCTGGATATTTTTTATTAATGTGAACACGAATATTGTTAGGAACTCGTAGTTCGTTAACTCTTTTTAATGCTTCATAAGTAGTTATTGGTGGTTCTTCATAATGATGTTGCCGCCACCAATCTCTAGCATGTTTACCAGTTAAACCATTATGCTCCAAACATACCCATTTATTAAACATTTGTAAACCACAAAAGTAAGATACTTTAATACTTGGTGGAGAACCTTCTTTAATATGTAAATTATAAATAACTTTATGCACATTAAAATATTCTACAATTGGTGCATTATCTGACTTAATGAGTTCTGCGAGACTTGCTTTTTTAAATAACTTTGATTCAAATTTAAATTCCGCTCCGCAATTGATACACCACCTTGCGGAAGCATGGTTATAGACTCCACATTCTGGACAAATTCTAATCGGAGCATCCCCCGGACCACCCTTTCCAGGCTTTTTTGGCTTAACTGGATCGTTAATAGGTCCGAGTCTTTTAGTGTTACCGGCAAAATCGAGTACGAGACAGTTATCTTTTCCATCAGCAGGTCTAGTCCCTCTCCCTAACATTTGTACCCACAATCCAGGTGACATTGTAGCTCGTAACATTCCGATCATGTCTATTTGTGGGCAATCAAAACCAGTTGTTAATTTATTGTTGTTGACCAGAGCATGAATCTCATCGTTTTTATACGCTCTAATTATTTCATCATTTGTTTCTTTAGATAGTTTAGAGTGGATAGCTACAGCATTGATACCAAAACTTTGAAGCATAGCGGCAACGTGTTCCGAATGTTTAATACCTGCTGTAAAAACCAGCCATTTCTTCCTATTATATCCGTACTCTATCATTTCCTTTACAGCTGCATATGTAATCTCATCTTTATCAGAAGCTTCTAAAAGTTCTTTACCATTGAAATCACCTGCTTGTAATGAAAGATTAGATATGTCTATCTCAATTCCTGTTTTCTTTGGAATAAGAGGCGATATAAAACCCTCTACTATTAATCTATTAAAAGCGTCTACTCCGGTAATATCATAACAAACATCTGTGAATAAACCTTCATCGACAATCATCCCTTGTTTAAGTCTATAAGGAGTAGCTGTAAATCCAACAACTTTTAAATTAGGATTTACTTTTAATAACTCATTTATTGTATATTGATACATTGTATCTTCTTTTGGCGATAATAAATGAGCTTCATCTATTATGATTATGTCTCTATGCCCAAAAGGATTAATTTCAGCTTTTTTTATTGTTTTTGATACGGATTGAATACCGCCAAATATTATAGGTAAATGAGTGTTCCTATCATCTAATCCAGCACTATGAATACCTAGAGGTGCTTCATTCCATTGTTTCAGTAACGCCTTACCGTTTTGCTCTATTAGCTCCTTAACATGAGTCAGCATCATTATCTTTTGATTAGGCCAATTCAGCATAGTTGTCTTTATAAAATCAGCTATACATAAACTTTTACCAGTTCCAGTTGGTAAAGCGCATACGGGATTTCCTGTTTTTCCTGATCTAAAATAATCAAATATGCTGAAAACACACTCTGATTGATAATACCTTAACTCTAACATTAGTAAATTTTATCCCACTGTATACAACCTTCGTAAATATATTCTTTTGGAATAGGAGCACTAAACTCGTTACACATCCATTTATCGTCTTCATCTGGAAAAGCATTAACACAAGATCGGCAATTCCTTTCAATAGGAGCATTATTATGACAAATACCTTTCATTGAGCAGTACCCACACTTATAGAAAGTAGGGTTATCTGATAATCTAGACGGTGCTGTCGGTGAAAGAATAATTTGTTCGGCTTTTATAATCATGTGTTCGCCCAACTTATGATTAAGCTTAACAAGTTCTAAATACAACGAATCGTCATTTTTATTAATATTACAGTAACAACAGTATCTTAAATTTCTTTTAAATCCATAGGTACAAGTTTGTGCAAAATGAACATCTTTTGCTAACTGCATACCAACTTTGCCTAGCTTATCAAATCCAGCACCAGTGCCGTTTGTTTTAAACTCAAATAGTATTTCTTCCTCGATTTCATAATGTTTAGGAAGAAAACCAATACCATCTAGCGAGCCTCCGAAATGACCCATTACATCTGAAATACGATGTTGTTTACCATCTTCAGTTACATCCGAAATGGTGCAACCTATACCTCTTAACCATTCAAGAAAACGGGCTTCTTCTCTATGACCCCGATTAAATAGACGTTGTTTCCTTCCAGTAGTCGGTTCTTGTTTACACCATCTGAAAACAAACCATAAATATCTTTTACATTCATTACCTATTAAAGATGCGCCTAGATGATCTCTATGACCTCCGTCATAAGTTGTAACACAATAGTTATCAATATCTTCAAGCATTCTTATTGATACTGCTTTTAACATACCTGGATCATCAAGTTTTAACATTAAAACTCCTTGTTAAAAACTCAGTTAGAGTCCTAACTATTTTTACTTTATATTATGAGGTATACAACTAGTTTCGGAACCATATCAGGTACTTCCCTAACTGAGCTTTAAGAAATGCTACCTTACAGTGTAATTAGCCTGCATGACATAGTTAACTGTAAGGTAGCCTTAGTTAGGAACACCTCAACTATGTTTTACTTATTCTGTAGCCAAGGTGGTACAGAACCGGCAGTTTGAGCAGCAGGGGCTTGAGCAGGAGCAGTAGGCCATGCCTGGGTTTGAGCAGGAGCGCCCTGTTGTGCTGGTGCAGCAGGTTGACCAAATCCGCCAGCAGGGGTAGCTGGTTGCTGGAAAGCGTTCTGTTCAGGTGGAGCAGCGGGAGCTACAAAACCTTGTGGTGCTTGCTGCTGAACAGGAGCTTTACCAGGTTCGTTACCGTTAATATCAAAAACTTTTGTGACCTGTGTGTATTCAGGTTTGTCCTTCTGAGGATCGACCTGAACATAGAAAGGTTTGTTATGAAGCTGTTGCATGTCTTGAATAATTGTCGCTGCCATTCCCGTAACGTGACAGATTGCAGAAAGTTGTTTGTGGGCAATCTCACAAGAGGTTTGACTTTTATTATAAAGATTAAGTCGGTAAACACCAGTTTGGCCTTTCATCGGACCATCAATAATAGTTAGGTCAAGAACGTGCATATAACTACCATCTTTAGCATTTGTTGCTAAGATTTCGTCACCGTCAATAATAACAGGATGCTTGCCTACTGGAAGCTGGCTTGCAGATTGATTAGGATCGTGATGGGCAGGGTTAAATGGTTGTTGCAATTGCATTGTAATACCTCTTTGTTTTTGGTTAATAAATGGCGTTATGCCAAGTTAGTCTTTTATAAATTCTTCAGTTGTGAATGCACAAACGCCTTCTGTTAACTCAGCACGTGTTTGATCTATCATTATCGCACAATGAGGATGACAACTATCGTTCATCCACTTAATGACAGGTTCGGTAACTTCTCTAAATTTCTCTGTGTCTACTTTCATTCCATCACCTTTTTAAATATTGCGCCTAAATCAGGCGGTTCGAACTCACTTAAATTACCACTCCTATCTCTTGCTAATGTATCAAACGATTCAATACATCTGAATGCCCTAACAGGTCCGGTTAATATTCCTGGTATATTCTCTAAACCGAGATGTAAAATTTCATCAAACTGATGTGATGTATAAACGTTTAATTCTTGTCCAGGAAAGTAAGGTCTTTTTCTTTTTAGAGTGTCGTCTTCTCCTTGTTTAGCAATTAAGTAAATGTGTTTATCAGGAAAAAAATACATCATGTCTAACTTTTCTTTTACTGCTTGAGCCATTTCGCCGTAAGCTCTGCGTCTATCTTTATTAATCTTTAGTTCTTTGTTTAGATATATCTCAGCCATTTGACTAACCGAATCTATACCGACTGTATCAAAATTCTTAGCTTCATTAGATTTGAAAAACCATTCAAAGAACTCGTTAATTTTTTCAACTGTAAATGCTTCCCACACTGGTACGGTTGTGCAAGAGCGCATACTGAGCATTCCGGGTTCAACTACACACATAACTGGTCTAGGGGCGGTTTGGATTAAAGGCGTCTTGCCTGATCCAGGTCCGCCATAAATCACACACTTAGCACCAAATCGCCTAGCTAAACTCGATGCTGGTTTAAGGTCTTTCATATTCATAACTAAATGTCCTTTGGGATAACAAGTTCTAAACTGGGTGTAGCTGGTTTAGTTATAATAACCTGATCTATCAAAGTCTTATATTGTTCATCGAGTTTCTTGTATTCAGATACAGACAGTTCTGGTTTATATTTGATAAGTCTTTCTGCTATGTATTCACCTTCAGGACCAAGTTTTTCAATCATACTTAAAACAGTATCCAACTCTTCTTTGCTTCTAAAAGAATATGTTGTTTTGAAAACAGCTTTGAGCTTATAGCCACCACCAAGGTCAATATTTTGTGTCCCTTCAATCGGTGTAAAATCCGTTTTAATAATCTCGTTTCTCAGTTCCATTTCAAGAACTTTAAGGCGAGCGAGTTCCTTTTTAGCTTTATCCCATTCAAGGATAAGTTCATCTCTAGTCATTATCTTTCCTCCTTTAAATTAGTCTCTAATCGAAGCAATTTGACTTGTTTATAATTCTCTACCAAATCTTCACCTGCTTCATTATTAACTATTAACTTCATTTGTGCAAGCATTATTTCAACATCAGCAAGTTCAGAAGCAACATCGTCGAGCGTTCCTCTACCTCTATTAAAATAGTGCATAACCTCAACAATAGCTTCAGCACATTCTTCAACGAAAACTCTACTCTGAGTATTTATACCGTAAGTTTTAATAGCTGTTTCATATATCTTATTTTCAGTTATGGGTCCGGTATGTATTCTAATACCACCATAACCTAATTTAATATCGTCTGTATCATTTAAAATTTCATCTATAGTTTTTACTTTATTTAATTCCATTTTAATAACCTCTTTAAAGTTTATATTTTTGTTTCGTGACTCCTTTTTACTTTGTATCGAGAAGAGAGTCAAGAAAAAAATGTAACCAAATTATTCTTGCGGAAACTCAGGTTTACGAATATGGTGTCTCAAGTTCAAAGTTCCATTTTAACTCAAAGGTATAGAAAAATGAAGATAAAACCAACACTTATGGAAGAAACAAAGAAGCTATTGTTGACTCGATCAATAACTATAACTACCGAAATGATCGCTAAAGAAGTAGGGAAAACAAGACAATGGGTAAATAAATTTGGAGCAGGTCTTATAGCTGATCCTAGTGTTAACGCTATCGAAAAGATGAATATTTATCTTAAATCGGTGCTTAACAATGATAGATAACATTCCAGCTATTTTTAAAGGTTACGCTCAATGGATAGTCTGGACCCTTGAAATAGCAGGAGGTGATAAACCAACAAAAGTACCATACTGCCCACAAACAGGTAAACACGCATCTGTTACTGATCCCTCAACCTGGACAACTTTTGAAACAGCACTGAGCGTTTTTAAATGGGGTGGATATTCAGGAGTTGGTTTTGTATTGACTGAAAACGATCCTTTTTCCTGTATTGATTTAGATGATACTAAAGGGAACAATATCAGTACCAATAGACAGATGGAAGTGTACCGGAATTTTATCACATATACAGAGCGTTCACCATCTGGAACTGGAGCGCATTTGTGGGTATTAGGTTCAGTGCCATCAGGAAGAAAACGATCCAGTATTGAAATATATTCTAATCTTAGATTTATGACAATGACAGGTGATGTTATCCGTGATGAACCTATAAAAGATTACGATATAGAGCTTAATTATCTTTGGGGTCAAATGTCCAAAGGCGGTATTGCTCAAATCGTTTATGCTGGTTTATCCGATCAAAAAGAAACAGACGATGATGTTATAGTTAAAGCATTAAATGCTAATAACGGTCAAAAGTTTAAGACGTTGTTAAATGGCGATTGGACAACTTTATATCAATCGCAGTCAGAAGCAGACTTTGCATTTATTGATATTTTAGCGTTCTATACACAAAATAGAAAACAGATAGAGCGTATTTTTCATTTGTATATGCTTGGTCAAAGGAAAAAAGCAAAACGTATAGACTACCTCAATTGGATGATTAATAAATCCTTTGATCGTATGCTACCTCCGGTAGATATTGAAGGATTACAGAATAAATTGCAGGAAGCAATCGAAACAAGAGTAAAAGATAGTGAGTTTACTAAGAAATTGAACGGTAAAAAGGTAGAAAGTCTAGATGAAACATTTGTTCCAGATCGTGAAATTTATTCAGCACCTCCAGGCTTAGTTGGTGACATAGCTCGATTCATCTACGATCAAGCACCTAGACCTGTACCAGAAATAGCTTTAGTTGGTGCAATAGGGCTTATATCAGGAATTGTTGGCAGAGCGTATAACATAGCTGGTTTAGGCTTGAATCAATATATACTCCTGCTTGGTAATACCGGAGTCGGAAAGGAAGCAATAGCGTCTGGTGTATCAAAATTGATGCAGAGCGTTATCAAAACTGTCCCTGCTGCTGGTGATTTTATCGGTCCTGGCGAGATTGCATCAAGCGGAGCATTAATCAAATATATGGCTAATACTGCAAAATCATTTGTATCAATATTCGGTGAAGTTGGTCTATTTATTCAAGAGTTATCATCAAATAACAATAACCCTGTTAAAGTTGGATTGAAGAAACTCATTCTTGATCTATATAATAAAAGTGGTGAAGGTCAAGTATTAAGACCCTCTATCTATTCTGATAGAGAAAAGAATACATTAGCTGTTCAATCTCCTGCTTTTACAATATGCGGTGAGTCAACTCCTGAAGAATTTTATAAAATGCTTGATGAAGGAATGATTAATAACGGTTTATTGCCTCGTTTTACAATAGTTGAGTATTACGGTAAGCGTCCAGAGCTATCTAAAACCCACATGCACGTTCATCCATCGTTTGATTTGATTGATAAACTTGCTACTTTATGTGGGCATTGTATCATGTTGAATAGTCAAAATAAAGCTATTCAATGTAAAATGGATGATGAATCGCAACAGTTATTTGATACGTTTGACAGATATTGTGACGATAGCATTAACAGTGCAGAGCGTGAAGTAAAACGTAATCTATGGAATAGAGGCCATGTTAAATCACTCAAATTAGCTGCTATAATTGCAGTCGGTATCAATCCATACGATCCCACAATAACACTTGAGATAGCTAAATGGAGCATAAAAATAGTTAAGGCCGATATAGGTAATCTATTAACTCGATTCGAATCTGGTCAGATTGGGCAGGAAGTCAATGATGAATCAACTCAACAGGTTCTTACTATAAAAGCAATTCATAAATATGTTACAAGTCCTTGGGAAGCTGTAGAGCGTTACAAGACCGGAGCTAAAACACTTCACGATAATAAAATAATCCCCTATTCATATTTACAAAAACAATTGTATCAGAAAAAAGAGTTCAAGAAAGATCGTAGAGGACCGAATGATGCAATTAAAAAGGTACTTAAAACATTATGTGATACTGGCGATATTCAAGAAGTAGGTCGAGGACAATTGCAACGGGATCATGGGACCGGAGCTTTGTGTTACATGGTAGCTATACCTGGAACGTTTGGAATTTAACCACAGAGCGTTTTATTGTTTTCGCTACAGAGCGTTTTCTTATTTCAAATTCGTTTGCAAAGTCTGTTTCGGGGAAATCCTGATTCAGACTTTTTTTATTTTATCTCAAAAATCAAAACAACGTAAAATCAGCAAGTTAGAATGATAGGTCGTAAAACGTCCATTTTGCCCTATACAGTCAATTTTTAAACTTACCTATACTCTGGTATTTTTTTCTTTTAAAAATTGACTGGCGATGCCATTTTGACGGTCAATTTTTGATAAAACAAGGTCGAATCGGATTGCCGGGAATACTCTGAAAAAAGGACAAAGAAAAACCGCTTAACCAGTTAAGGCCAAGCGGTTTAAAAATCTATGGATTGAAAACGATTACATTTTACATTTACAAACACTATTCACTTTTAAGAATGGATTAAACAAAACTATCCTACAACCACAAGCTTTTATATATTCAGTTATAATTTTAACTTTTCCTCTAATTACTTTTCTTTTTGTTTTCATAATACAATTTCAACCATATATTGTTCATTTACAATATCAGTAATCCAGCTTAAAATATCATAATATTCTGTCTCATCTTCAATATTACTCGCTTCTACTTTTTCAAGTTTGTCTAATAAACGTCTAATAAGTATTTCAATCTCATCTTCTGAAAAATCCATATACAAACGGTTATCTTCAATCTTAAATTTACTTTTTGTAAATGCTGTTAACCTGCTATCAATCCCCTTGTTTATCACATTAATAAATAACGTAAAATCAAATGAACCACTATAAACAGATATATTTAGATTATTTGTTTTCATTTTTTCCACTCCTTGAATATCAATTCAAAAATTAAATTCCATAATATATGGATCATTATAAACCGCCTAATATATAGTTTAACTCTTTTAATGTTTTAGCAAAGTATGAAGGCTGCTTTCTTATTGAGTCGTACATATACCAGCTTTGCCCTTTCTTATTAGGTTTTAGTATAAAATACATGGATAAACCTGTTTTTGAATAGCCTCTGTAATCATAACTTTTTCCTGTTATTTGTTGGCATTTTTCAATTCTATCATAATTCATAATAACCACCATAAAGTTAAGATTAATGATGTAATCATGCCCACAACTTCATACTTGCTAATTGGGGCATATATAATTGATTCTTGCCAGCTTGAATAAACTTTCATTTTTCTTCATCCATCCCTTCTGTAAAATGCCAAGTTAAAACAGGATAAGGTCTACAATTACAGCCATGATCTGTATCATTCATTACCATTTTACGACATTCTTCTGACATTGCATCCAATTTACTATACAATTTACCTTCAAATAACACAGGGTACAAATACTTGTTACTAACTTCTCTTTTAAAACAAAAGCATAGAATAGATGATATTTGATCTTTGTATCTGTCGGGCATTGTCTTTATTTGTAAAGGTTTCATACAATTTTCTCGAATAGTTTTGAAATCAATATTCTTTGCACGTCTGTATTTTATACAAGAATTAATTTCATCATTTATTATTTGTTCGGCCTGACAGTATCTTTTATAAATATAATTTTTCATTTTACCACCTCCATTATGTTTTCAATGGCTGTAATGGTTTTAGGTATTGAATGTGATTGAAAAACAATACCGCCACCATACTGCTTATTATGGAATTTTCGACCGCCAATTTTATTCATTAACTTACAAGTAGCCTCATATCGCTCTGGTATTCCTTTCTTCCAACTATCCGGGCAGCAGCGGAGAAAATGGATTACATAACGAGGATTGCCGTTAATATCAGAGTTAACTCTTGTAAAATCCGATTCTTTTATGAAATTTTCTTTACTGCTTAAATATTTTATTTCTGTCTCATTGTACTTTGTATAATCATATAAACCATGCTTTAATCCTATTTCAATTCGATCAGGTGAACGCTTCCAGATTTTAACACTAGTAACTTTCGCTCGCATAGGTGAACTATCAGCGTTAGTTTTTGTTCTGTGATAAACAGTTTGTCCTTGTTCTAAGTTTTTTGCTTCGGATAGTTTCATCTTGTCACCTCCCTTAATCCTTTTAAATATGCGTTCATTAGGTCGTACAGGTTGCGTTTAGTCGTATAGCCTAAATTAATGACAGTCGATACGCCACCACTCTCATTTGACATTCTTTGCAGGCAAACGCCACCATAGGCGCTTGATATGTGATAATTTCCAAGATTAGCCTTTGTCTTGCCGTCAATCCTTGTGTAAGGTGTCATAGGTGAATTGGTTACTTTGTTGATTGTATCGCAAAGTTTATCAAGGTTTTTTTGTGTGATTCTTTCGCTCATTTTGTCACCTCCGTAATTGTTACGAGATAATAAGTACCTTTACCTTCTACCATTGCAATGTAACCATGTGCCGCCATACACTCGGCTAGTTTGTAGGCATAATGTTTTGATAATGTTTTTAGTTTCATTATCTTAATCTCCTTTGATCATAGTTAATTATTTCACTTTCTCTTTCGCTTAACCAGTTTACATTCTTAACTGATTGCCAGCGATAAAATATCCAATAAGTTAAACGATACGAATAACCTTCGAGTCTCAACTTTGCAGATCGTTCATATTTGTTCTCTTTCATTTTAGTCTCTCATTAAGGTTAAGTTAGTCAATTCCCTTACTCTTGATTAAATTATAATTCTAAAAAGATTAAAACCTTTTGAACATTTAGCATTTTTTAAAATATCTATATTCACTAAACCATTGTCCAGCATCCAGTTATTAACGTGATCTAAAATTTCTCTAACCAATGGTCCTCTATTTGTGTATCTTGATCCACTAGCTGCTAATCCATAAACATGCCTTGCAATCCCTTTTTCATCTTTTACCCATGCGTCAATTATTCTAATATTAGTTGAGTCAACCAATGCTTCTAATGCTCTCGATGTTGCTTTATCTGTGAGTTCTAATTTCATGTCTTTATCCTCTATTTATTTATTTTATTTTAGTCTCTCAGCTTTTTGGCTTGTTGCCTAATGTTTCCGCCCCACTGAATGTCTTTCTTCACCGTACCCTACATCGTACACTTATCTTTTAACTAATATTACCAACTGCGTCAACTATTATTTTATTATTTTTCTTATTTTAAATAACCATTTTGCTTACCTTTAGGCCTGGTGGTTTACGGTCTATGCTTTCAATTATCTATTCCAGCCTATCGTTTTAAGCCCACAAATTAACCGCAATCTCTGATATATCCTCAGTTTAGCTATTAAAAAGGTAAAACGTTAGCCGATAAACTATTTATTATGATCCATCATGCCTGTTTTAAATAACGTAAATACTAATTCTATGTTACCTGCTAAATAGGTCTGTGCCACAATGTGGTATAAAATTCAAAAAAAATTGGTAAGGTTCTTTTTTTTCACTAACGCCTGAGGGCATTGTTTAAAATAAGGAAAATTGGTAAGAATATTATCATTTGATAAATGTTTTTTTTTTAAGTATGCGAAATCATTACATTAGTGAATTATTATCGTTTTGACGCTCTGCGTGTGTGCTTGTTAATAATAGACTGTTTATAACAGCCATTTATAATGCCATTTATAATAATA